>DYPS01000027.1 GCA_020719775.1 Desulfosporosinus sp.
TAAAAATGAAGCGACCATCCCAGTCCCACAAGCAAGAGTCTCACCCTCAACACCCCTCTCAAATGTTCTCACATACAATTTCCCATCCTCTACTTTGGCAAAGTTGACATTGGCATTGTATTTAGCTCTGAGTCTTGCACATACTTCAAGGTCAAAATCATTTAAATCTTCAGTTATTATCACAATATGAGGAACACCAGTATTAACTATCCAGCATAAAAATCCCTCTTCGTTAAATGGCTCTTTAACCTCAAAAGGTTTGGTCATCTGAGTTTCTACGATATCACCATCTATGGTGCAGTTTATCTCCCCAGCACCTGTTAAAAACTTTGTAAAACTACCAACAAGCTGATTTGTATAAGCATACAAAGCAACCGCTCTCGTCCCATTTCCACACATCGTAGCAGTTGAGCCATCGTTGTTATAAAAAAGCCATTCAAAGTCATATACGATATGAGGCACAACTACAATAAGCCCATCCACAGCCTCTTTTTTGCATATTTCTATCGCCAATGCACTATAATCTTTTCTCTCATTTGTATGGAAAATTACAAAGGTATTCCCACTTGCATCATATTTTGAGTATCTCATTTTTGATCCTTTCTACTTCGGAAGTTAAATATTTTAAATCTTTGCTATTATCGATAACATACATCGCTAACCGTTTTTTCTCTTCGATATCCATTTGATTGTTTATTCTGGCAAGTGCCGTCACCTCATCACATTTATCTCGTTTTCGAAGTCTCTCTACTTGAATCTCTTTTGGAGTATAAACAGCGATACTTTTTCCTATGTCATAGTTTTTATTTTCAAAAAAAAGTGGAATATCAATAAGATATGGTTTGTTTTTTGATTCAAACAAAGAAGCCTCTTTTTGAATCTCCTCTTTGATAAGTGGATGGATAAAGTTTTCTAATTTTTTCTTTTCATCACTATTATTGAAAATAAGATTTCCAAGTTCTTTTCGCAAAACCTTCCCATTCTCTACATATTCATCTCCAAAAAGGGAAGCAATAGTATCGCTATGAATATCAAGTAATTTATGAGCTATCTTATCAGCATCGATTGTTAAAAATCCATGCAACATAAACAAGTTTGCAACAGTGCTTTTCCCTGTCGCTATCCCACCTGTTAATACGACTGCATTTTTAAACATTATCGTTTAGCTATTCCAGTCAATGGTTTTTGGATATAGTTTGGCATTACAAAAGAAGCATTATGAAGTTCAGTATTATAATAATTTGCTTCTATAAAATCACTTCTATCCAAAATAATATCCGCTTGTGGATGGTATTTTTTAGATCCAAGAATCATCATCCCAGCATCACTTTTATAAGGCATCGCTATCCAAAAGTTTTTAGCTACTACAGAAAGACTATTCTTCATCAATTCAGTATTTTCATCAAATGAAATCACTTTAGAAGCAAATACTCCACACACACCATCTAAGTTTCTCATCACATTTGCCATAACAAAATCATCAAGTACATCACTATTATAAATTACAACATCAAATATGCCATCGATATTAAAACTATCGCTATAAACTATCTCAGCATCATATTTTGCCAATTCATTTCTGATTGAATCATCTGCTAAGATCGCTAAAACTTTTTTTGCATCTTTATGTGTACACATCGGGATATGTACTAACATTTCACCGTTTATTATATTTTTATCCATTATCATTATTCCTATTTTTTATTTTGAGGCATATTAACTAAGTTTTTTTAATTCTATATGAAAGTAATTATCAAATAATTTACTAAAGCTGTGCATAAACCAGCAAATATTCCAGCCACAACATCATCACCCATTACACCCATTCCACCACCGACATCTCTATCAATTCTCCCAATAACAGAAGGCTTCCAAATATCAAAAAGCCTAAAAAATATAAATGCGATAAAGCCTAAAAAATAATCATCTGCCATAACTCCACCGATGCTCATAGCAATCCACATTCCAGCTAATTCATCAATAACTATTTCGCTATTATCGTGCGTTCCAACCTCTTTTTCATAAATATTGATCTCCTTAACTGCTATAATAGTTATCAAAAGAGAAAGGAGAAAAAGGGTTGTTGGTCCGAAAAGTTCCAATACGGCAAATCCAAAAACAAGTGCGACAAAACTCCCAACAGTTCCTGGTGCTTTTTTGGACAATCCACTATAAAAAAGGGTTAAAAATATTTTTCTTATTGCTTGATTCATTATTTATCTTTCTCTATTCCAAATTTTTTTCTTTTTTCCCAAAGCGATTTTCTACTAATTCCTAATTTTTTACTAAGTTCCGTATCTGGATAAGTGTGTTGAAAATTTAAAACCATCAGCTTAACATATTCGTTGATAGTTAGAATAGTATCATTTTGTGTTGTTCTTAGCTCTTTCTTGATTGTGGTTTTCTCATAAGGAAAATTATCCACATTATCCAAAGAGCACAAAACTACATCATAATTTTTAATATTTTTCAATAATAATTCTTTTGAACTATTTTTAACATTATGAAGATCATAAATATAAATCAACTTCTCTTTCGAATTAGAAAAATCAAATTTAAACTCTTTCATTAATGAAACAAATAAAATCTCTTTTCCCAGTTTTTTTGCGAGTTCAAATACTATTTTATCTGCTTCTTTCTGATCATTTGTTTCAATCAAATAAGGAAACGTTGATGGTAAAACTATATTTTCCGAGGTTGATTGAAACAAAAAATTCATATAATTTTCTAGTGCTTTATTTTTCTTTTCTAAATTTTTAAACTCTTCATAATGTTTAATCTTACGAAGTAATTCACTAATACTAAACGGTTTCAAAACATAATCATCTGCACCAGCTTTTAGTGGTTTTGTCACCGTAGCATCACTAATATAAGAAACCAACAAAATAATTGTACTCTTATGATATTTTGCAACTATTTCGTTAGTCTCTCCTACTGAAATATTTGTAGATAATAATATAGTATCGTACAATTTCTGATTATCAACTTCCGTAACAGAAGCATAATGGTTTACATTGTAGCCATCATCTTGAAGCTTTAAAGAAACTTTTTGTGCTAGATAAATATCATCTTCCAAAATTAAAATATTCATCATATAGCTAAACTCTCCAATCGTAATACTTCAAATTTGCAATACTTTGGACCACAAGCCCTTCAGATCTTCCTACAAAACCTAGTTCTTCTCCAGTTGTAGCTTTTATATTCACTTTATATATTGGCAAATCCAAAAGATTTGCCAAAGATTGTTTTATCTCCATTTTGTATGGATTTATTTTTGGCACTTGAGCCAATATCGTCACATCAACATTAACGATACAAAAACCAACATTTTTGACAAATTTTACAATCTCTTGCAATAAAACTTTAGAATCAGCCCCTTTATATTTCATATCAGTATCAGGAAAAAACTCCCCAATATCCCCAGCTCCGCAAGCACCAAGTATAGCATCAATAATACTATGAATCAAAACATCTCCATCACTATGTGCCTTAAATCCAAAGTCACTTACTATCTGGATTCCTCCTAAAAACATCTTTTTCCCATCTTCAAATGGATGAATGTCAATTCCAGTTCCAACAAAAAAATCTTTCGAAGGAGCTGGGAGACAAGAAACTTTATTCAATTCTTCACCAAATGTAAGCTTTATAGAATTGGCTGAACCTTTTACATAAAATATCGTTCCGCCAATATTTTTAATAGCACTGCTATCATCTGTAAAAAGTTTTTTTTGCTCAAGGGCTTCTTGAAGTTTTGCAGTAAGGCTTAGTTGTGGGGTTTGAATCAGCTTAATCTCATCACGATTAAGAGTTTCAGCCCCATAAACAACTGTATCTGATGACGAAAGACAAGGAACTATGCAATCTGCCCTCTCTTTGTTTGAAAGAAGATTATTAATCACTTCTCCAGGGATACAACATCTTGCGACATCAGTAACCATAACATATTTTGATGTTACATTTTGTAAACCATTCATCATTGAGTATTGTCTTTCTTCGCCACCTTGGACAAATTCATATTTGTCACTAAAGTTTTTCATATATTTTAATTCTTTTTGGTGGGCTACGATTATTATTTTTGCAAATGTATAATAATTTTCAAACATTTTTGCAACATAAAGCCAAAGAGGAATCTCTCCACATCTAATCCATTGCTTTTTGGGTTCCAATGCGAATCTACTGGAATCCCCAGCGCATAAAACTATTAAAGTTATATCAAACAATTATCTTCCTTAAAATCTGAAATCATTCTTAGTGTGTAAAAAAGTTACGGATTATAATAAACTCTTCCTTAATTAAAATTGTAATCAGACTACAATGAAATAAACACTACTTCAAAACTAAGATAATCATACTGATAACTTTTATAAAGGTTTTTAGCCTCACGAAATTCAAGCTTATTTCCACCACCTACGCCCGAATTTTTTATGTAATCAAATAATTCTTGTTTGTTTTCAAAATAAAGCTTGTATTCAAAAACTTCAAAAGTCGGATTGTATGGCATAAAAGCATCTTGTATTTCATCGAGCGAAAGAATTGATTTTGGTTGTTTTGTGATTTTATAAATCTCTTTAAAAGTATTGGAGGTAAATAACGCCCCTTTGAATTGTTTTGTTTTTGGTAAAATCATTTCAAGAAGGGAAGAGATATCCTTTGACCACTGAAGAGCCGACGAAGAGATAATCAAATCATAATTGTCATTTTTTATCTCTTCAAAAAAATCTGGTGAATCAAAATCAAAACATTTTACAATTAAATTTTCATCCTTTGGATGTAATTCGCACATCTTATAAGAAAAATCAATCGCTTTATAACTTTCATATTCCCAATCAACTTCTCTAAAGATTTGTCCGGAACCACAACCAAGTTCTAAAATATTTTTTGGTTTTAAATCTATCTCACGTACCAATGCTTTGGAAACAATTCTTTGAATGATATTGTTATCATCATAATCTTTTGCATATTTTGTAAACTTATTTTGAATTAAACTCATAAAGAGATTTTATCTTTATATTAGTATATTTTTGATAAAATTTGAGAAATTTCTAAAAAATAGGACACTTAAATGGCATCTACACTATTGATTATTCAACTCGTTTTAACTATTCTCATTATCATTGCAATACTTTTACAAAAAAGTGCTAGTATGGGATTAGGAGCTTATAGCGGAGGAAACGACACCATGTTTGGAGCAAAAGGACCGGCAAATGTTTTAGTTAAGATTACATTTGTTTTAGGGGCTTTATTTGTTATCAATACAATAACTTTAGGTTACACTTATAATAGCGAAAGAAATAAAAGTATTGTTGACACGATTAATACAAATAATCTTATTCCTCAAGCTCCCGCTAAAGGATTAGCAGTACCAGCTGCTCCAGTAGCAAGCGATGCATCTGCTCCAGCACCAGTTGTGCCAAGTCCTAAATAGTTTTTTTGAGATATAATTTTTTATCTCAAAAAAATCTAGCTAATTCAAACTAAAATCAAGGAGAAAAAATGTTAAATGATATTTATAGCGAAACAAAAACAGCTATGGAAAAAAGTATTGAAGCTCTCAAAAGAGATTACCAAACACTCAGAACTGGAAAAGTAAATCCAGCTATTTTAGATAATGTGACTGTTGATTATTATGGAAGCAAAACTGGACTTGCTCAAATAGCTCAAATTTTAACTCCAGATGCAACAACTATCAAAATCACACCTTGGGAAAAAGGGCTTATTGGAGCGATTGAAAAAGCTATTCAAATAGCAAATATCGGTGTCAATCCAAACAACAATGGTGAATGTATCCAATTATTTTTTCCACCTATGACAGTTGATCAAAGAAAAGAGAGCGTTAAAGGTGCTAAAGTGATGACTGATAATGCAAAAGTTGCTATTAGAAATATTAGAAAAAATAGTAATGATAAAATTAAAAAACTTCAAAAAGATAAAGCTATTACAGATGATGAAACAAAAAAAGCAGAAGCTGAAGTACAAAAAATCACAGATGGTTATATTGTAAAAGCGGATGATACTTTTAAAACTAAAGAAGTTGAAATATTAAAGGTATAGATATGAATATCGAACAAATATACAAAGACTCAAACGCACTTTTAGAAGGTCACTTCAAATTGAGTAGCGGTAACCACTCTAAAAACTATCTTCAAAGTGCAAAAGTACTTGAAGACCCAAAAACTGCTAACCTTTTAGCAGAAGCATTAGCGAAACAAATAACCGATAGTGGTATCAAAATCGATGCTGTTTGTTCCCCTGCTCTTGGTGGACTTATTGCAGGATTTGCGCTTGCAACTGCACTTGATGTAAGATTTATTTTCGCAGAACGAATCGATGGTGAAATGAGTATTCGAAGAGGTTTTGAAGTAAAAGCTGGTGAAAAATACCTTGTATGTGAAGATATTATTACAACTGGTGGAAGTGCCTTAGAAGCTGCGAAACAAATAGAACTTGCAGGTGGAATTATCGTAGGCTTTGCTGCTTTAGCAAATAGAGGATTTTGTGTACGAAATGGGCAAAATGGAACTTCAAAAGCAAACTGCAAACTTCCAGCAAATGTACCACTTTTTGCACTTGAAGACTTTACATTCGAGATGTATTCTCCGGAAGAGTGTCCTATGTGCAAAGAAGGAAGTATCGCTTATAAACCAGGAAGTAGAGGGAATTAATCTCTCTTCTTCTTTTTTCTATTATTTTTCTCTAAACACTTCTTTATCCCATCCAAATTCATCAAATAATCTTTTAAAATCATTATCAAATGGTGCTTGTATAGTAAGTTCTTCCCCTAAAATTGGATGAAAAAAGTTGACCTCAAAAGCATGTAAAAGAAGTCGATGTATTCCAAATTCTTCTCTGAAAAATTTATTATGTTCTCCTCGTCCATGTTTTGTATCTCCAATAATATGGTGAGAAATATGCTTGAGATGACGACGAAGCTGATGTTTTCTTCCTGTTTTTGGATTTAACTTTACAAGTGAGTATCTAGTTGTAGGGTAGCGATCCACTTCATAAGGTAAAGTAACACTTGCTAGCCTTGAAAATTGTGTCTGTGCCTCTTGAGCTTCTTTGGTAATACCAGCTAATTTTTGTTCTTTTGTATCAAGCATTTGGGAAAGTGGATGATCTATAAAGCCAGATTCTATTATATGCCCTCTTGTGACTGCAACGTAAGTTTTAGTAATAGCTCCATTTGTAAACATTTGAGAAAGCACTTGTGCTACTTCTTGGGATAACCCAAAAAGAAGAATTCCTGAAGTTGGTTTATCAAGTCTATGGACAGGATAAACATATTTCCCAATTTGGTCTCTCACCATCTGCAAAGCAAAATGAGTTTCATATTTATCAATAGGAGATCTGTGGACAAGAAGGCCAGATGGTTTATTGATTACTATTAAATACTCATCGCAATATAGTACCTCTAAGACTTCTTTTAAATTATTATTTTCCATGGTTATTCCTCAAATTTAGAAGTGATTATATCATAGAACCTCATCAACAAATAAAGTAAACCTATGATAAAATCCCTTCTAAAAAAATAAAAGGTACAAATAGTGTTAAGATGGAGAGATATTAAAAAAGGCAGTATTCAAAAAAAGAATCATCCAAAAATCAAGGTAAATTTTTGTGATGCTTCTTTAATGGCTCGATTTAAAGCTTTTATCACAGATAGTTTTATGCTGTTGATGCCTTTAATGTATATTGTATTTTATTTTATAATGGGAAGCAGGGAATCATATGCCGAAGATAAACTTCTAGGTTGGCTTTATATTTTTATCCCGCATTTTATTATGGTCATCTCTTTTTGGTATTTTAAAGCCCAAACTCCTGGAATGAAAGCCTATGAAATAGCTTTAATAAATTCTCAAGATTCTGAAAAACCAACAATCTTCCCTCTTGTTATTCGCTACATTATTATGACTTTTTCATTGCTTTCCATTATCCTACTCTTTGTCCCATATTTGAATAAAAAAAGAAAAACTCTTTGGGATATTTTTTCTGGAACCTGTATAAAAGCTTCACCAAATGAATAAGATTAGTCGATATTATTTTTAATGCTTTTTATAAAATTAAGTGCTTTTTATTTCTTTTATTTTGCAGCAGTTGGAGTATACATTATCTTTCTTCCAAAGGTGTTACATGATATTGGATATTCCCCAACTGATATAGGGATAGTTTTAGCACTTGCTCCTTTGATGCGATTTGCAACACCATTTTTATTTTTAAAGCATATTGAACTTACTCAAAATCTTTTTAAAATAATTTTATTGGCGAGTATTGTTTCCGCCTTTATGTTTTATTTTACGATTTATAACTTTTATCTTTTTATGATTAACAATGCAATATTAGGTGTTTGTTTGAGTGTTTTACTCCCATATATTGAACTCATTGCGATCAAAGAACTAAAAAATCTTTATGGAAAGTCAAGACTTTTTGGATCTATAGGATTTGCTTTTATCAGCCTTGCTTTAGCAAAATATTTAAATGAACCAAGAGTTGCTTTGGATTACTATTTCATCACCACTCTTCTTACGGCAATCATCGCTTTTAGTTTATTAAAACATGATGAAAAAGAGCATACTACTGTAATTGATAATGAAAAGTTTTCTCTTTTAAAACATTGGTTATTTTGGGTCAGTTTATTTTTTATGCAAGTTAGTTTCGGTGGATACTATAACTTCTTTACACTATACGAAACATCCCACGGAATAACTCTTGAAACTGTTAGTTATCTCTGGGTCTTTGCGATTATCTGTGAAGTAGCTATGTTTTACTATCAAGCACCTTTATTAAAACGAAATCTTGTTTTAATTATTAAAATATCATTGCTAATTACTGCATTCAGATGGTTCATGCTTTTTCTTTTTCCAGATTCATTAATTATTGGATTCTTAACACAATCATTGCATGCTTTTAGTTTTGGTCTCTATCACAGCGCAGTTATTTTATTTCTCTATCAAATTTATCAAAACAAAAAATTAGCACAACAATTTATGCTGGGGATTGCATATGGTCTTGGTGGATTTGTAGGAGCAATTATTTCAGGATATATTTATGGAGAATATCTCTATCTTAGTTCCTTTATTTTTGCTCTCATAGCTTATTTATTTATGATTCGTGTCGAAGATGTCAATTAATTTAATTACTAATTTAGAACTTTAATTAAGTTTAATCATATAAAATTGTGCATTAATATTAGAGGAGCCTATATGTTACAAAACGAACCATCTATGTCACAAATTGATGACTATAATGGCAATGAGTCAAAAGAGAAAAGAAGTATAGTCAATAAAGTAATTATTGTATGTTTAGTTGTTGGGGCATTACTTGTTGCTTTAAAATTAGCATACAACACTCCAGGTGATTATGTTGGTACACTAGAGAATCCAGGAATCAATACTGCCAGATAAAGTTATCTTGCAGTATTTAATTATCTTCAAATTTAAAAATTTATTCACAAGATAAATCTTACAATACACTTAATTTAAGCTTTATTTAAGTATTATTCTACTATTATTCCGCACAAACTTATAGAGAACTACAAAAAGGCAATCCCTTCACATATTTCTTTTTAGTAAAACAATAAATCAAAAGGAGAACTCGATGAAATTTACTAAATCAGTAAACCAAGCCGAAGTCCAAAAAAATTGGGTTGTAATAGATGCTAAAGATAAAATCTTTGGTAGAGTTGTTACAGAAGTTGCGGCAATATTAAGAGGAAAAAATAAACCATATTTTACTCCAAATGTTGACTGTGGAGATTACGTAATCGTTATTAATGCAGGTGCTGTTAAATTTACAGGAACTAAACTTGCTACTAAAAATTACTTTACTCACTCTGGATATTTTGGTAGTACAAAAACTCATAAAATGTCAGATATGCTTGCTAATAATCCTGAAAAATTATTTAAACTATCTACAAGAGGGATGCTTCCTAAAACAAAATTAGGTGCGAAAATGCTTAAAAATTTAAAAGTGTACGAAGGTGCTGAGCATCCTCATACTGCACAAGTTAAGGGAGAATAATAATGGCAAAAATATATGCAACTGGTAGAAGAAAAACAGCTATTGCTAAAGTTTGGCTAGAAGTTGGTCAAGGTACAATTTCTGTGAATGAAAAAACTTTAAATGAGTGGCTTGGTGGACACGAAGCACTCAAAATGAGAGTTAAACAACCATTAGCAGTTTCTAAACAATTAGAGTCAGTTAATATCGTGGCTCAAACTTTAGGTGGTGGTTATTCAGCTCAAGCTGATGCTTTAAGACACGGGATTTCAAGAGCTTTAGTTAAATATGATGAAAATTTCAAAGCTATTTTAAAACCATTTGGTCTTCTTACTAGAGATTCAAGATCTGTAGAAAGAAAGAAACCAGGAAAGAAAAAAGCGAGAAAAAGCACACAATTCTCAAAAAGATAATCTTTTTGTTTATCAAATCTTTTCAAATGGCAAGAAGTTTTATCACCTCTTGTCATTTTTTTTTACTTTTCTTTTTCATCTTTACGCTCAATTCTTCTCTTTTCTCTTCTACACTCAACCTTTCCATCTCCTCAAATCCAAGTAGAATCAATCCTATTTTAGCAACAGATAGCGCAAGTGGCACCATAAGTGAGCATATTTTTAGTGGGTTACTCAAGTACAATAAAGATGGTAATGTTATCTGTGATATGGCAAAAAGTTATGAACTTGCAACTCCAACAAGATTAAAAATAAAACTAAAAGAAAATATTTTTTGGCATGATGGTGTAAAGTTTAGTGCGGATGATGTCATCTTTACTTTTAATACCATCAAAAATCCAGCTATTTTTACACCACTTGCAAGTGATTTTGAAGTCATAAAAGAAATTAAAAAGATTAACGATTATGAAATTGAAATAATCTATCATAATCCGTATTTTAAAGCTTTACATATTTGGATGGTTGGGATTCTTCCAAAACATATTTTAGAGCATGAAAAAGATTTAATGACTGCTAAATTCAATAAAAATCCAATTGGCACAGGAGCTTACAAACTTTCAAAATTTGTTCCTTCCCAAGATATTATTTTAAAAGTAAATGAACAATATTATGAAGGTAGTGCTTCAATCAAAGAGATTCGATATAAATTTATCCCAGATGAAGGAACATCATTTTCTATGCTAAAAGCTAAACAACTTGATGTTGATGCACTTAACCCTTTACAGATAGATAGGCAACTTAATCCGAACTTTTTTAAAAATTTTATAATTTATGAAAAACAAAGTTTTGCATACACTTATCTTGGATTTAATCTTAAAGATAAAAAGTGGCAGAATATCAAACTACGGCAAGCAATTGACTTTGCCTTGAACAAACAAGAGATCATTGATGTCTTGTTTTTTTCTCATGGAAGAATTTGTACTGGACCATTTTTACCAAATAGTTTTGCTTTCAATAAAGAGGTAAAAAGTTCTGAATTTAACATTAAAAAATCCAAAAAACTCTTAAAAGAACTTGGTTATGATGCCAAGAATCGTTTTAGTTTTACATTATATACAAGTGCAAATAATACAACAAGACTTAATGCGGCTCTTATTATTCAGCATCAATTAAAATATGCAAATATTGATATGAAAATTAAGGTTTTAGAGTGGCAGGCATTTTTAAATACAATTGTTTTGCCTAAAAAGTTTGATGCTGTACTTCTTGGTTGGGGAGTTGGGCTTATGCCTGATGCCAGAGCAATATGGCATAGTAAAAGTGATGGGAAAGGGGGATTCAATCTAGTTGGCTACAACAATCCAAAAGTTGATAAAATGATAGAATTAGCAGAACAAACTACGGAAGAAAAAAAACTTTCAAAAATCTACAAAGAGATATTTGCAACCATTACAAATGAGCTTCCTTATATATTTTTATATATTCCAAATGATATCATAGCCGTTTCGAAAGATATCAAAAATGTATCCAATTCTTTCATTGGAATTTCTCATAATCAAAGAATATGGATTAAGAATTAACTATTTAAAATATTAACATACTCTTATAATTCCATTTGAAATTACAATTTTTCCTAAAAGCTCATATTCAAAAACTTTTCCACCATGCAAAGCAACTGCTGCCTCGTATGTTGGATTTCTTGAGCAGAAGTTCAAAAAATCATCTAAAATTTCACTCTCTTTTGCACATCCAAGGCTCTCTAAAAATTGATCAAGATCATATATTGGTGTAGCCAATCCCTTTAAAATGAGCTGATTTGTTCCCTCACTTTCACCAATTCTATGAGGCAATACATAAATCTTTTTTCCCATTTTCAAAGCAAATTCAGCACTTCTAAGACTTCCACTATTGAGATCTGCTTCTGTAATAATCAGTACTTCTCCAAGAGCTACAACGATCTCATTTCTTTCAACAAAAGTGTATCCTTTTGCTGAACTATTGGGCGAATAAGCACTTATTATTAACGCTTCTTTTTCAATTTTTGAAATTAAATTCTTATTGATTGCTGGATATCGTATATTAAGACCATTGGCAGCAACTGCAATTGTATGAGGAAAACTATTCTGATGTGCAATTGCATCTACTCCCATTGCCGCACCACTTGCAATTACTATCCCATTATCAGAAAGTTTTTTTGCCAATAAAGAAGTATAAAGTTTTGAATAATTATTTGGTTTACGCGTCCCAACAATTGATACGATTCGCTTTTGAAGTAATTGAGTATTTCCCATAAAGTAAATTGTATGAGGATATTTCTTCATCCCTTCTAATTGATTAATATGAAAGTTTATCTCTTGAATCATTATATTTTATCGATAAAAACTATCTCGACACCTTCCAAAATATCTTTCGAGTCTCTCAATGTTTGAAAAGTTACATCATAAGGATGTCCTATTGCAATTGCTTTACCTGTTGATTGCGCTATAGATACAGCTTTTTTTAACTGTTTTCTTATAGATTCTTTGGAGGGTATATTATCTAAAAATATATCTCTACTAAGATATTTCATTTCATATTTTAAAGCATACCTTTCAACCACAGATTTTGAACTTGTTTTGCTATCAACAAAAATAAGATTATTGCTTTTTATAACTTTCATCAAAGCATCCATTGATTCTCCATTTTCCGTAAATTTACTTCCTGTATGATTATTGTAATATATTGCTTTTGGATAAAGTTTTTTTAATTCTTTGATTCTAGATTCAATCACTTCTAGAGTATCCCCTACATGCAAAGTATCACTTTCTTCTACAATCTTTGATGTTGCTTCTAAAGGTAAATGAACCATGTAAATTGCTAGTCCTTGTGCAATATTCGCTGAATTTTTATGTAAATTTGTAGGAGGCAAAAATGATATTGTTACAGGATAGCCTATTTGTTCTATTTTAGATAATTGTTTTTCCGTAGTAATATCATCTATAATAATTACTAGTTTTCCGATTCCATTCGAAGATGTTTTTTGTTTTTCTTTGTTTTTAATGATTTGGTTTTTTGATTCTACTATTTTATTTGTAGTAGTTTTTTGGATTACTCCGCTGTTAAGAAAATCATCTTTTTTTTCATTGTTATATTTCAAGTCACTTGAAGATTTTTCTCTATTTACATCTTTTGCTTCTGAAGTTTTTCCCTTCTCTTCATGGCCAAGAGAATATTCTTTAGATAAAGATTGTTTTTGCTCTGTTGCAACTAAAACTATTTTGCTTATCTCTTCTTTGGTGAACGAATCAAAAATAAATATTTTTATTAAAATTCCAATAAGAGCTAAAAAAAAGAGTATTGCCAATATATTAATGTAATAGTTTGGATCTTTCTTTGGAACCTTACGAGTTCTTTTTTTTCGTCTTGACAATATTAGTTCTTTAGTTGATTATAATGCAAGCGGAAGAGTTCCCCTTGCATCTATTTTAGTTAGTTTCTGTATTTACAATTTTGTTTGCAGCAATCCATGGCATCATAGATCTAAGTTTAACACCAGTTTGCTCTATTAAAGAAGCTCTAGCGTTTGTTCTTTCAGCATTCATTCTTGGATAACCAGCTTGACCTTCAAGGATGAAATCTTTTGCAAATCTTCCATCTTGGATTTCTTTTAAGATTTCTTTCATAGCTGCTTTTGAAGTCTCATTAATGACTCTTTTTCCAGATACATAGTCACCGTATTCTGCTGTATTCGAAATAGAATATCTCATATCAGCAATTCCACCTTGGAACATTAAGTCAACGATTAATTTTAATTCATGTAAACATTCAAAGTATGCAAGTTCAGGAGCATATCCAGCTTCAGTTAAAGTTTCAAATCCAGCTTGAACTAAAGATACGGCACCACCACAAAGAACAGCTTGCTCTCCAAATAGGTCAGTTTCAGTTTCATCTTTGAAAGTAGTTTCGATAATAGCAGTTCTTCCCCCACCGATAGCGCTTGCATAAGAAAGAGCTAATTCTCTAGTTACACCACTTGGATTAGCACCGATAGCAATAAGATCTGGAATTCCACCACCTCTTACGAATTCACTTCTTACAGTATGTCCTGGAGCTTTTGGCGCGATCATAGTTACATTGATATCACTTCTTGGAGAAATTCTTCCATAGTGAATATTAAATCCGTGTCCAAATGCAATAGTTGCACCTTTTTTAAGATTTGGCTCAATTTCATTTTTATAGATTTCTGCTTGATTTTCATCAGGTAGAAGTATCATTACGAAGTCAGAAGCAGCTGAAGCTTCAGCAACAGTCATAACTTCAAAACCTTTAGCAGCAGCTTTATTCCAGCTACTTCCGTCTTTTCTAAGTCCAACAATAACTTTTACGCCACTGTCTCTTAAGTTTTCTGCGTGCGCATGACCTTGAGAACCAAATCCTATCATTGCTACAGTTTTTGATTTAATTAATTCGATATTACAATCTTTATCGTAGTATACATCTAATGCCATATTTTCCCCTTTTTATTCATAATTTCGCCATTATACCTAATTTTAAGTTAAGAGCAAATCAACTAAACAATAATTTCTTTTTTAATTAGTTATTGAGTACTATTCTACATAGAATACAAGGAGATGTTTATCTTGACTCAATCAATCAAAGAAAAAATATTAAAATATTTTGAATTGTTTCAAAATTATGATCAAAATCTTATATCAATTATAGATAATCAATTTATTATAAATAAAAAGTATAAAATCGGGTTAATAACTGTACATAATAGAAAATTTTATCTTTCTTGCCAAACTGAAGCAAAAGAATTTCTAATAGAAAAAGATAGTTTACAAGGAGCAGATGAAGGTGATTTTGTCCTTACCAAAGTTATTTTTAATCCAAGAGGAAAATTAAAAGTAAAAATAGCTCGTATTATTGAAAAAAACAATGAAGCTACTTTAATCATTTTTAAAGATGGACACTTTTCGTCCTTCAAAAATGGAAATAATCTTCATATGCTCAATAATATTAGTGCAAAAGAAGATGATATTTTTCTCCATCAAGATGAAAAATTTGTTTTTTTTGGAAATATTAATGACCCATTAGTTGATGAGAAAATTTCTCTTTTTTTACATGGAGAGGATTTTAGACTCAATAGATATTCTTTAGAAAATCCTGACAAAACAATATCACTTAAAAATAGGCTTAACTTAACCCATCTAGACTTTTGCACAATAGATCCTGTTGGAGCCAAAGATCATGATGATGCAATTTACTTTGATCATCAAAAACATATTTTATATGTTGCTATTGCCGATGTAAGCCATTATGTTAAAGAAGGAACTTCGCTTGATAATGAAGCAAAAAAAAGATCTTTTTCAGTTTATTTTCCCAAAAAAGTATTACCAATGCTTCCATTTGAATTAAGTAGTGATCTATGCTCTTTAAAACCAAATGAATTAAGGTACGCTTTTGTATGTAAAATAGAACTCGATAGCGAAACATTTAGCGTAAAAAAAAGCGAATTTATAGAAGCTGTTATAGAATCAAAAAATAATTTTAGTTATGAGATGATTGACGAAATGATCCAACATAACATATTAAAGGATGACCTTAAGGCTCTAATAAATATTACTCAAACCCTTCGAGAAAAACGATTAAAAAATGGTTATAATTTTAGAAATGAAGAATTTAAACTTATTTTAAATGAGGAAGAAAAACTGTTTGATGTTAAATCCGAACACAGTACAATTTCTCATCAACTAGTTGAAGAGTGTATGCTTTTAGCAAATCAAGAAAGTGCAAAGAAGATTGGTAATATAGGTATATTTAGAGTTCATGAAGAACCAGATATGAAAAAAATTGACAAACTAATAGATGATCTTTTGGGTATTGGTTTGCATGTAAAAAAGAAGAAAGATATCCACTCTACTATCTTGGGTATTCAAAAAGAAGCATCTAGATTTTATCTAGAAAAGGAAGTTGATAAACTTATCATTAAAGCGCAACAGCAAGCCAAATACAGTAATCAAAAAGGAAATCATTTTGGTTTAGGATTTTCCAACTATAGTCACTTCACCTCTCCCATTAGAAGATATCCAGATCTTATCTTGCACAGAATTTTAAAAACAAAGGAGATCCCTCAAGATATAGACGAACTTTGTGAAAAAATAAATAATCAAGAACGAGAGATAGCAAGAATGGTTTGGGATTTAGAAGGACGAAAATATGCAAGATGGGCAAAAGAAAATCTTAACCAAAACTTTGAAGCAGTTATTGTTGAAATTGGCGATAAAATACAATGTGAACTTTTAAAACCACTTTGTGGATTGAGTTTTCAATTGCAAAATTACAAAGGTGAAAAACTTTACAGCAAAATAACTGTCTCTTTGGTTAGTGCCGATCTAGTATCTAAAAATATAGAGGGGAGAAGAGTTTAAAAATAAATATTAAAATATCATGGTTAAGCAGTTTATATCTCAAGAAACAATAAACTGTTACGTCGATATTAAACTCACATTTTCCATATTACAACATATTTAGAGGATAGAACATTATGTACAAAAATGAATTCGATAAAGAATTAACAAAAAAACTTTCTGCTAATGCTTACATGTTCTACGGTGCAGAAAGTTACATGATAGACAGTTATGGTGAAAAAGTTGCTAGAATTTTAGCCAATGGAGAAGATATATATAGACTTTATTTTGAAGAATTTGATATTCAGACTCTTCAAAATCTCCTCTCACAAAATTCTCTATTCTCAAGTACCAATATCGTTTTGGCCAAAATCAATAAAAAAATATTAAAAAAAGAGCTTGATAGATTGATTGAGCTTTGTAATATAAATGGCGAGAGTAAACTAATTTTATGTTGTTTTGGGGATTCTGATTTTAAAAGTATGGAAAGTAGTTTTACAAAAAAAACAAATTCTATTTTTGTAAGATTTTATCAACTTGAAGATCATGAAGCAAAAAATATTTTGATCCAAAAGGCAAATGAATTAAAAGTAAAAATTGATCAACATAATCTTGAATTCTTATATAATATGCATCAGAAAGATTTATTATTATCAATTAATGATTTAACAAAGTTATCTATTTTAGATGATGAAATCACTTCAAAGACAATTAATCTACAATGTTTTGGTCTAGGCAGTGTTCATATGGATGATTTTTTAGAAAAACTTTTACTTGGGAAAAATATCAACAAAGACCTTTATGACCTTCTTGAAGAAGGGGAAAATGAGATTGCTTTAGTATCAAAGATTACTGGATTTGTTCAAAATTTATTTATGATTAATAGTTATCTGAAACTCAATGGTCATCTAAATATTATGGAGATTTGGGGTTTTCCATTGCCTCAAAAAATAGCAAATAAGCGCGCAGAACTTGCAAAAAGATTCCAAAAAGATGATTTCAATTTTATGCTTGTATTTTTGCAAGAACTTGAGCTTGAACTCAAAAGTGCTAAAATAATCAATCTAAATAGTTATCTCCAAGCTAAATTGAGAATTTTTTTAAAATATGAATATTAAAAATCAGTGTAATGCCAAATAGTAAGCGTAGTATTCTATTTAGCGCAATATTTATTTAAGCTTTATATTATAATTATTTAGATAAAATCCACCTCCAAAAAACCTTGCTGAGCTTATTTTTTTTCTTTAAAATAAAAGCTTGGCTAAATCCAAAAGGAGAAATTGATGGCTAGAATTAGACATTATGAAACTATGTTTATAGTTAAAACAACTCTTACAGAAGAAGAGATCAAAAATCAAATCGACACTGTAAAAGCGAACATTGAGAAAAATGGTGGGACAATCGTTGCTTGTGACAATATGGGTAACAGAGAATTGGCTTATGAAATTGAAAAACAAAAAAGAGGTTATTACTATGTAATATACTTCCAGGCACCTTCTGAGTCAATCATTGAGCTTGAAAGAAATTATAGAGTTAATGAGAGTATTTTAAAATTCATGTTTATTAAATATGAAGGTAAAAATGAAGTTGCAGAATGGGCTGGAATGAGTTCTGAGGCAGCAAAAAAAGAACAAAAATAAGCAGTTGAAGATTTTAAGAAGGAACTATTATGTATAACAAAGTGATTATGATCGGGAACTTGACTAGAGATATCGAACTTAAATATATCCCTAGTGGTGCTGCTATCGCTAAAGGTGCAATAGCAACTTCTCACAAATATAAAGCACAAGATGGAAGCCAAAAGGAAGAGGTTTGCTTTCTTGATTTTAATGTATTTGGGAAAAGTGCTGAAATACTTAATCAATATGTTAAAAAAGGTTCAAAAGTTATGCTTGAAGGTCGTTTAGTTTTAGAAAGCTGGACAGCTCAAGATGGTACAAGTAGAAATAGACATTCACTAAGAGTCGAAGAATTTAAGTTTTTAGATTCTAAAAATGATAGTGGAACTTCATCAAATACAGAATACCAACCAAAACAAGTTGAACAATATAATAAACCTTCTTACAATAATACTCAACAAGGTGGTACAAGAGAACCAGAGTATCAAGTACCGGTAATCGACATCGATGATGAAGAGATTCCATTTTAGAAAAGGATTGAAAGATGGCTGAAAAAAGAAAATTCTCAAAAAAATTCTGTAAATACAGTGCTATGAAAATAGAAAATATTGATTATAAAAACATGGAGTTATTAAAAATCTCTTTAAGTGAAAGAGGTAAAATAATGCCAAGAAGACTTACAGGTACTTCAAAAAGACATCAAGAACTTGTTGAGTTAGCAATCAAAAGAGCTAGACATATGGCTTTAATTCCATATGTTGTAAACACAAAACAATTAACAGGTCCTGCATACTCTGCGAGATAGTCTATTTGAATTTAAAGAAAAAAGGTTAGAGAAAAATATCTCTCTAACCTTTTTTTATTTTTGGCAAATAAATATCAGTTTATCAGCCTTGCTGTCGCTATGTAAATGAAAATTTATAATTTGCCTTACCTCAAAACCACTTTTTGCTAAAAGTTTTTTGATGGCATTTTTTTCATGATAATATTGAGTGATAAAATCTTCCTCTTTAAGGTAGCTTCCATCTTCATTCTTAGAAAAAAGAATAATATTTGTAATCAACCTTCTATCATCAAAAAAAGCATCGATTCCTATAAATTTATCCTCCAAGTTAATATTTAATGTTCCTTGAGCAACCTCTTCAAAGCCGTAAAGAGTATTAATATCAAAGATAAAATACCCTTTCTCATCCAATAAATTATATACATTTTTTATAAATCCATCTAAGTTTTTTTTATCTATATAATTTAAGACATCAAAAATAGCCGTAGCACAATCAAATTTATTTGTAATTTCAGATATATCAACACACGATACATTTAACTCTTTTTCTTCACAAATCTTCACTTGTTCACTACTTAAATCGGTTCCGAAAGCTTTAATTCCAATTGCTTCGAGTGAAAGTAAAAAACCCCCTTGACCGCAACCAATATCAAGAACCTTTTCAACATTTAATTCTTCACAAACTTTTAAAAAAGCATCATAAAGTTCTTCTGTTTCTGTTTGAAAATCAAGATATTTTTCTATTTTTGAATAAAGATTAAGTCCGTTCAAGTTTTTCCTTTAAATCAAGTATGGAATTCTTTTTAGCATAAAATGAATTTTTATTGGCTATTAAATGTGCTGATGTTTCCAAAATAGTCTCTCCAACTACCAGTCCATTTTGCTTCATTGTTTCACCAGTTTCAACAATATCAACTATACAGTCGCTAAGTCCAACAAGAGGTGCTAATTCAATTGAACCATAAAGTTTTACAAGTTCAACAGCCATAGCTCTATTTTCAAAAAACTTTTTAGCGATAGTTGTATGTTTTGTAGCTACTTTTATTGAGGATCTGTTCCAATCAATCTCATCACCAGCTTTAAGACCAATAGCCACTTTACATTTACCAATCTCAAGATCTAAAAGCTTTATAAGGTCATACTCCTTTTCTTCCAATACATCAAGACCAACCACACCTAAATCAGCACTTCCATACATTACATAAGTGGGAACATCTTGATTCCTAACATTCAAAAAAGTAAATCCAGCTTTTTTTAAAATCAATTTTCTATCTTCAAATTCAAACTTTTCACCAAAAGCTTTTTCAAATTTTTCCAATGTTTGTTCTGCTATTCTTCCTTTTGGAAGTGCTATGGTTATCATTTTTTCTCCTCATTTATTCTTTCAATTATCTTTTTCATACTCTTAAATATTAAGTTTTGATCCCAAGTATAATCACTAAAGTGCCTCAAAAAAGGCTTCGCAGTTTCTCCTGTGATAATCAACTTTTTATTCCATTTTTTTTGAGCATCTTCAATTGGAGATACAATCATCTTAATAATCGCAAAAGTTATCGCTTCATTTGTATTTTGTGGAAGTTTATCAAAATCGATATTAGTTTCAAATTCAAATTCCAATTTCGGTGATATTTTCGGGTAACTTTCTTTTAGTATATCGATACCTGGCATAATAAATCCGCCAATATGCTCTTTCTCTTCCATTATATCTACAGTGATTGCGCTACCGAAATCAACAATAATCGCATCATCATACAATAAACAAGCAACAATCCTATCTATTCCCAAAGTTGTTGCATATAAACTATTAAATAGTACTTTTTCTTTCAAATCTATTGCATTAGGAAATTTATTCTTAAATTTATTGGTTCCATAATCATTTACACTTATAAAATACAGTAGATCAGTATTAACAAAATATTCACTCTCTAATGCTTCAGCAATTCCAATTTTAAATTCAACATCGTCTATCATAAAATGAAAAGTCGTATTGCCTATATCACACAAAATCATTATAAACTACCCAATTATCTTTTTGTAACATTTTAAGAGATTGACTACAGATCTCCCCCTCTAAAAGGAGCAAGTTTATTCTGAAATTATGATTTTCCAAAAGCTTTAGCTTCTCCTTTAATGCCTGAATTTCATTAAAATTTTTCATAATAAATCTACTCTTTTGCTTTAAAATAAAAATACTTACAAAGTGATTTTTAATATCACAACCACTATATATCTTAATCTTTTTCCTGCTGCTTAATTCTCTGGGGCGAATCTCTTTAAAATCACTAAACAAAAAATTTTTTGATAACAAAAATTCTGTAATTAATTTCATCTAATCCAATTTAAAAAGTTTATTTTCAAAATATATTTTACTTCCATTGGTATAAACTTTTTCATCATCATAAAATGAAAAATCATAAACCTTAGTCTCTTTAAAATCATTTGAAAGCCTAATCATATATCCTTCTGCTTCTAGCAAATAGAGATTCCCTTCCTTGTCTTTTGAAATTGCATGAAATTTAGCAAATTTAAATTTTTTACTCTGAAGAATATTTAAATCAAAATCCAATTTCATAACCGTCCCATCTAATAAAGTCAAATAGATATTGTTTTCGTCGACAAAATAATTTTTGATTGATACTTCTTTTGTTCCATATTTCCCTTTATGAAGAGATACTATTTTATTTCCAGAAGCTGCTATTAGAGTATCTCCAACCGTTTTTAAAAGTATGATATTTTTAATCTCATTTTGAGGATCGACTAAAATTGTTCGAGAAGTTATAAATTTCTCTTTATCGACAATTACAATTTTTCCATCCAGCATTGGGAAAAGAATAATTTTATTCAAAATCACAGGTGCTGCTATTCTTGTATCATTAACATATGACTTATCCAGATACTCTTTAAACTTTAGCTTTCCCTCTTTAACATCGTAAACACCATAAGAATTATCATTGAAAACTAATGCCAATAAATTATCCTGTAAAGTTGCCGCTATAGGATTTGCTCTAAAATTAATAGTTAAATTTTGATCGCTTATCCAAACATCTCCATCTTTATTTGCTGCTAAAATTCCATTTTCTGAATCGTTTAAATATTCATATCCATTTGGTAATACTAACTCAGAGATTCCGTCCTTATTTATAATCCTATTGCTCTTAGTTGTTGCACCTATTGCATTAATATTAACTATATAATCTGAAGCGGTAAGCACCTCTTTATCTAATCCATAAATAATATTCTTTTCTGGAACATAGTATTGTTTACTTGAGCATCCACTCAAAATGGCAATCATAAAAATAAATAAAATTATTGATTTCATAGTTATTTACTTTGTTAACAAAAAATGTTTTATTATATTAGCAAGAGGAAGCACATTACTTTTTGGAGTTATTTTTTGTATTGTTTCTTTTGCTTTTTTATATTCTTTTTTGTCAATTAAAATCAAAGATTTGCTAATAATAGCAAAATCACTAAGTAAGAAATCTTGCTTCATAATCATCTCATCTAAAGCGATCAAATTACCTGTTGCAACAGCTTTATTATATTGTGCCAAGTCTTCAATATATTGCCCTTTTACTTCAGCTATTTGTCCTTTTGAAACTTGGAACAATGCTACATTATATAGTGTTTCATTGGCACTTTTTAATTGTGCCAAACTTTCTTTATCATTGTTAGTCAATACCTTTCCGTATGCTTCGTTTGCCACTTCAGTATTCTTTTCTCCAAGATAATCGGAAATCATCATTCCAATAACTCCAAAAAAAACCAACCCTATAGTTAAAAATAAGATTCTTTTATATTTTTTGTAAAAGCTTTCAACTCTAAAAAAACTTTCAAAGAATTGCTCCTCTGTTGAAATCTCATCTTTGATATACGATACATTCTCTTTCAAGTTCATAATTATTGCCTTATTAATATTTTATATGTAGTGATTTTACTACAAAGATTATAAAATATTACTTTTATTCTATTTTAGCTAAAATCTTCAATTCAATTATATAAGTAAAATTACCAAATAAAGGTTGCAGACGAGAATGAATAGAATAATATTTTTAATCCTTTTTATTGTATTTGGTTTCATGTTTGGAGTAGATCAGCAAAACAATACTCCTACTCAAAAACTAAAAGAAGAAAAACCAACTAGATTTGAATCTTTTGCTAAATTACAAACCGCCATCTCTGCTGTTGAGAACTATTATGTTGATGATGTAAAATTAGATGAAATTGTGGACAAAACAATTGCCGGACTTATGAGTGAACTTGATGCTCATAGTGCCTATCTGAATAAAAAAGCGTACAAAGAGATGCAAATTACAATGGAGGGTGAATTTGGTGGTCTTGGAATTGTGATTGGGGTAAGAGATGGTGCCCTAACAATCATCTCACCTATTGATGATACACCTGCTCAAAAAGCTGGTGTTCAAGCTGGCGATATTATCCTAAAAATTGGTGACAAATCAACCTTAAAGATGACTATCGATGAAGCAGTTGCTATCATGAGAGGAGAGATTGGATCTCCTATTAATATCACTATTGTAAGAAAAGGGGAAACTGCTCCTATCAATTTACGTATTGTAAGGGGAATTATTAAAGTAAAATCTGTAAATGCTAAAACTTACAATAATAATATTTTATATTTACGAATTACTCAATTTGATAATAATGTAGCTGAAGAGTTATCAAATTTTATCAAAAAACATAAAAATGAAACGCAAGGGATTGTTTTAGATTTAAGAAATAATCCTGGTGGCTCTCTTGACCAAGCTATCAAAACAGTTGATCTATTTGTTGATAGCGGAATTATTGTTTCCCAAAAAGGGAGAAAAAAAGAGGATGATAGTTCATTTAGTGCAACCAAAAAAGCTACAATTTCAAAAGTTCCTATGGTTGTCCTTGTAAATGGAGGAAGTGCTAGCGCTAGCGAAATTGTAAGTGGTGCTTTACAAGATTTGAAGAGAGCTATTGTCGTTGGTGAAGATACCTTCGGGAAAGGATCTGTACAAATGATTATGCCGATAACTTTAGATAAAAGTGAGGCTATAAAATTAACCATTGCCAAATATTATCTTCCAAGTGGGAGAACTATTCAAGCTATTGGTGTAAAACCAGATATCAAAGTAGCATTTGGGAAAACTTTAACAACCGATAAAGACAAATTTACAATCAAAGAAAAAGATCTTAAAAAACATTTAGAGCTTGAATTGAAAAAAGTTGACAACAATATAACAGAATCAAAAAATGAATTTGAAGACGAAATTACAAATGAGAAAAAAATAATATTCACTGATGATGACCTAGAAAAAGACAATCAATTAAAATCAGCAATGGATATATTAAAATCATTGATTATCGTAGATAAAAAACAATTACAATAAGGAGAAACTCAATGGAAAAAATAGAATTATTATATGAAGGAAAAGCGAAAAGAATTTGGAGAACAGAAGATGAAAATCTTTTAATTTCAGAATTTAAAGATGATTTAACGGCATTCAATGGTGAAATGAAATCAAGCGAAGCAGGAAAAGGTGCACTTAATAATCAAATTTCAACGGAACTATTTAAAATGTTGGCAAACAATGGAATTCAAACTCACTTTATAAAAATGTTAGATAATAATCACATGCTTCATAAAGCGTGTAATGTTATCTTAATTGAAGTTATTGTTAGAAATATAGCAACAGGAAGTCTATCTAAAAACTTAGGAATCGAAAATGGAACAATCCTACCATTTACGTTGGTTGAATTTGATTATAAGAATGATGCTCTAGGAGATCCAAAATTAAATGATCAACATGCACTCATTTTGGGTCTTGTAGAATACCAAGATGAGCTTGACAAATTAAGAAGAATGGCTAGACAAATCAATGATATTTTAAAACCATATTTTTTTGAAAAAGGGCTAAAATTAGTTGACTTTAAATTAGAATTTGGAAAAGATAAGTCTGGGAACATCATCCTAATTGATGAAATAAGTCCTGATAATTGTAGATTCTGGGATATTGAATCTGGTGAATCACTGGATAAAGATAGATTTAGAAAAGGCAAAGGTGGTCTAAAAGTAGCTTATGAGAATGTTTTAAATAGAATTCTTCAACACTAATCTCTTCTTCATGATAGGGTTTTGTTAAACAAAAACCCTATATTTTTTAAGTCTTCAAAATAACACTCTTAAAATATTTTTACTTAGAATCATAATTTTTTCTTTAAATTAATAATTTGTTAATTATACTCTTTCAAGTAATACTATAAGTGACTTTTAGGTAAAATCACAAAATATTGATTTAATTAAATAGAGGTAAAAAATGAAAGCGATTGTAAATATTGGACTTAAAAAAGGTGTTCTTGATTCTCAAGGAAAAGCAACTCATCATACACTTGATACTCTTGGTTTTACTAATTTAGTAAAAGATGTAAGAGTTGGAAAACAAATTATTTTAGAACTTAATACGAATGATGAAAATGAAGCAAGAGAATCTCTAACAAAAATGTGTAAAGATTTATTAGCAAACACTGTAATCGAAGATTATGAAATTATTTTAGAGGCTTAAAAGATGCATGTAGTAGTATTGCAATTTCCAGGAACTAACTGCGAATATGACACAAAATATGCTTTTGAAAAATTAGGTGCAAAAGTTACAATTATTTGGCATGAAGAGACATCCATCCCTGAGGATACTAAGTTGATAGTTCTTCCAGGGGGATTTTCTTATGGAGATTATTTAAGGAGTGGTGCACTGGCTAAACATGCTCCCATCATGGATGCTGTTAAAGTTTATGCAAATAATGGTGGTTATGTTTTAGGAATTTGTAATGGCTTCCAAATTCTTACAGAAACAGAACTTCTTCCAGGTGCTTTAAAAAGAAATGACAATCTTCACTTTATCTCAAAATATCATCACATAAAAGTTGTTAATAATGATAATAAGTTTTTGCAAGAATTACAAATAGGTGATATTCTAAATATTCCAATTGCACACCATGATGGAAATTTCTATATTGATGAGGCTGGACTCGAAGATCTTAAAAATAATAATCAAGTACTCTTCCAGTATTGTGATAAAGATGGAAATAATCAAATACTAAATGGGAGTATTGAACAAATAGCTGGTATTTGCAATAAAACGAAAAATGTCTTTGGTCTAATGCCTCATCCAGAAAGAGCCATGGAGATACTACTTGGATGTGATGATGGAGTAAAAATGTTACTAGGTTTTTTAAAGTAATTTATTGATATGGCAAAATACTTCAAATTTCTTCTTAGTTTTTTTATTCTTCTTTTCCAACTTTCCCTATCTGCAGAGGAAGAAGTATCTACTTCCGCTCCTTCTGCGGGACAAACTAAAGTTTTACATACAAAATACATATCTTATCCTAGTAGTGTTCATAGCAGAGAGAAGTTCTCTGTAAAAATTGAAGCAAATATTTTACTTCCAGAGGAGCAAGAATTCTCTCTTTTTACAGACATTCCTGATGTTGACAACCTTGAAAAAAAAACAAATGAAGTGACATGGCACAAAAAAGATGCCACGATTTATGAAGCTACAATAACATTCCAAGCAAAAGATGCACCATTTGTCTTCCCTGTTATCGAGATTTCCATTTTAAGCTCAGACAATACGATGATAGATAAAGCACTATTAATAATAGATAATATCCCATTTAATCCACTTCTTTTCAATAAAGATCTCTATGCAAATATTTCAGCTTCTACTATAGATATTCAAAATCTTAAAGTCAAACAGTACAATAACGATGAATTATTATGCTCAATGGAGATTCATGCGAAAAATAGTAATCTTGAAGATTTTAGACTTCCGTACTTTGTAAATCAAGGTTCCAAAGGTCTTGTTTCAAAAAATGGGGAACAAACTTTATACTACTTTGTTATTGTTCCACTCGACACAACAATTTTGCAATTTGAATATTTCAATACCTCAAGACAAGCTCTTGCTGTCTTCGAATCTCCGATTATTATGGACGAGGACTTGGTTAGCACACAAACGGATTTAAATCCAAATGCTGGCAATCTTGGTTTTTACAAAAAGGTTTTTGTAGCTTTTATAACAACAATTTTATTGATGATTTATTATTACAAAAGATATAAAGCAATTCTGTTTTTATTGGTTATTTTTATAATAATGTTCATCGGTATGATGTTGCCAAATTCTCATATGATGCTTAAGAAAGATCAAAAAGTATATATCTTACCAACCCTGAATTCTACTGTATTTAAAATAATCAAAGAAGAGGAAGATGTTGAAGTGCTCCTTGACAAAAATGGATTTAAAAAAGTTTTATTTCAAAATACTCACATTGGATGGATTAAGAATGAGTAAATTAAGAGGCGGGCTTATCTTCTTGCAACTTATCCTCACTATCTCAATTGTAATTGTCCTCATGTATCTTTTTCAAAAATCAAATAAAAGTATACGAGGAGCTTGGGCGAAACTTCAACTCAAACTTATGGGTGCAAATATCATAGCAGAGGGCACATATGACCAAAATGCAGATATGCTAATCTTCAATCATCAATCCATGCTGGATATTATCATTTTTGAAGCGATAACCACAAGAGACATAGCATGGGTAGCAAAAAAAGAGATTGCTGATATCCCATGGTTTGGTCATATTTTAAAAGCACCAAAGATGATTATAGTAGAAAGAGAAAGTAAAAAAAGTTTACTTCAACTCTTAAAAGATGCGAAAGCAAGACTTGATAGCAGAAGACAACTTTGTATTTTTCCTGAGGGGACAAGAACAGATGGAAAAACACTTAGAAAGTTTAAAGCCGGCGCTAAAGTTATCGCTGAAAAATACAACCTTACTGTGCAACCAATAGTCATTATAGGCTCAATTGATGTCTTTGACTCTAAAAAAGCTACACAAACAAGTGGTGATATTAAAATAGTATATTTACCTACAGTTAAAGCAGATAAAAAGACGACTTGGTATGAAACAACCGAAGAGCAAATGGCTCAAATACTCAAAGAAAATATAGGGAGAACCCCATAGTCATGGAATCATTGAAAGAAGTTCAAAAACAAATATATTTCTATATTAAAGAAATAGCAGATGAAAAAAGCTTAGAGCTTTTAAAACTACTTCCAAATGGAAAGATGCTTAGAAGTAAGCTTATTTTAAAGATTGCAGGAATCAACGAAGCTTCCATCAAACTCTGTGCTGTTGTTGAGATGATCCACGCAGCTTCTCTTCTCCATGATGATGTAATTGATGATGCTACAACACGAAGAGGTCAAAAAACAATAAATGCTCTCTTTGATAATAAGACTTCCATTATGTTTGGAGATATTTTATACTCAAAAGCTTTCACAGAACTAACTCTTATGGATAAAGAAGTAGCTTATACTATTTCAAATGCTGTTACTCTTTTAAGTGTTGGTGAGCTTCTAGATGTAGAGCTTTCAAAAACTTTCAATACCTCTTATGATAGATACCTTGATATGATTTATAAAAAAACTGCCTCTTTAATCGAAGCGAGTGCTAAAAGTGCTGCTATTTTATGCGGGAAAAATAAAGATAATTTTGCACTCTACGGAAAAAATCTAGGTCTTGCTTTTCAAATGGTAGACGACATCTTAGATATCACGGAAGAGAGCAGTAAACTCGGGAAACCAGCTATGCTTGATTTCGTTGAGGGGAAAGTTACTATACCTTATTTATTAACTTATAAAAGTTTAGCTGCTGATGAACAAATAAAACTTCACTCAATGTATAAGAAAGAACTTTCAAACGAAGAAACTATTTGGCTTAAAGAGAAATTTCAAACTACAAATAGTATACAAGAAAGTATCAATTTGGCACAAAGATTTGGGAGAGAAGCAATTGAAGCGATTCAAGATGAAAATAATCTTGATCTTGTCGTGATCATGCAAGCTATGATTGAACGAGACTTCTGATCATCCATCCTTTGAAATATATTTAATAAAAGATTAGCTTTATTTTTGGGGATTCACTCTATTTCACACTATTTCACAAATTTCAATCTCATCCTTTCTTAAATATACCATATAGCCGATCGTTGTTTTGTTAGAAATATTTGATACATACCTCACATAATTTTTTACTTGCAAATCATGACTTTTATCTTTTTGACTCGTTGTTTTATAATCAACTACAATAAACTTATCCTCTTTTTCTATAAGTAAATCTATAACCTTTAATTCATCATCAAAAAGCAATGCCTGTTCTTTTGTTAGCTCCCCTCCTTTTATCAAATCTACAAACTTAGAATTTCTAATTAATATCTGAATTCTATTTTCAATATCAAGAAAATCCTCTTCCGCAAGGATATGAGAATATTTATTTTTTGAAAGAGGCAAAGACACCAAGAGAGAATTAATATCAAAAGATTTCATCATCTCAAGACAATAATGAGTAGCTAATCCAAAATATTTCCCTTTTAAATCATCTTTTGAACTTTCGCTTTCTTTTTCAAGAATCTCTTGTAAATCTAAAGATATCGGGTCATATTGAACTTTCTGTACTATAGATTCTTTATACTCTTCACCACTTGGAGAGGGTACTATCTCTCCTGCTTTGTAGCTATCAATAGAGCTATTTAAAATCTCAAAAACACTTTGTTTATTTTTTTTAAATACAATTAGGTTATTTTCAGCTCTTGTAAGAGCTACATAAAGAATATTCAGCTCATCATCTCTTTGTTGATTTTTTTCAAGCTCTATAGCATTTTTATATTCTAAATCAAACTCTTCTCTCCCCTTTTCTTTATAATAGACCTTGTTTAATATTGTATTTTCATAAGAAAATAGCAAAGCTGTTCTATCACTTTGTTTATTTTTCATTCTGTCTAGCAAAATAACTGTATCAAATTCCAATCCCTTTGATTTGAAAATGGTTAATATTTGAAGTCCATTACTTTGCTCATTAATCATTATTGCATCATCTTTATCTATTTCATATATAAAATCAACTATATCACCATATTTGTTGAGTCCTTCAATAAATTGTAAAACACTTTCATCTAAAATATTATAATGGGTTGCTATTTTTTTTACTAAGCTTATCAAGTCAATCTCTTTAATATTCAATAAAAGTGAAATTTCATCTAAATAATCATAACTCATCATCGAATTAAAATTAGTTTTATAAATATTTTCTTGAAAATAATAGTATTTAATAAGATTTATAATCCCTTTTACACTCTTTTGCTCTATTAATTTTGATGTCATATCTGTTGTTATTTTCATCTCAGGAAAAGATATCCTAAGATATTCGTATAGTTCTAAAATATCATCATTTGTGTAGGTAAGAATTGCAATATTATGAGATTGAACTCCCAAGAAAAAAAGGTTTTCAAGTTTGTCTTTTAAAAAACTCCATTTATCCACACTATTATCATCTTCTACTATAGATAATACTTCCACAAAACCTGCTTCTTCTGACTTAACTTTTTGTTGAAAATATTCATAATTTGGTAAATTTACAAAAAGTTTATTGACAAATTCTACAATTGATTTACTACTTCTAAAATTTATATCTAATATTTGAAGTTCTATTTTGTTTTTAAATCTTTGATTTAAAACATAATCAAATAACTCTTTCTTACCCCCACGAAATCTATAAATTGATTGCTTTGGATCACCAACATAAAAAAAAGTTTTAAATCTATCGCTACCAGATAGCTTCTCTTCAATTAATGGTTCCAAAATCTTAAATTGCATAATTGATGTATCTTGAAATTCGTCAATCATGATATGATCATATTTTGCATCCATCCTAAAATAAAGAAAATCTTTATTTATAAAATTTTGTAGTAGTAAATATACCAGATTTGTGACATCATTAAATTCCAAACCATTTCTTTGTTTTTTATAATTTCTTCTAAACTCTTTAAAATATATATACATTTCAAATAAAGTATTCAGTGTTCCTATCTCTTTATATTTAAAATAGCCTATTAAATAGTTTTGAATATTATGGAGTTTTTGGTCCAACTCCACTATTTCTTTAGCTTTTTTAAAATATGTATATTCTATTAAACTTTTTTTTATTAACCATGTTTTTCCACAATCCAATAAACTCTTTATATCATTAAAATTTACAGCATTAAACGCGGCATTTGACAAATTACTATCTAATACAAACTCTTTTATAGCATAACTATTGATAAGTATTGCATTTTCAATCTCTTTTAGAAGCTCCTCTGAAAATATTATTTGATTATAATCAATGTTTTTATCCTCTAATGAAGTAAATAATTCGACAATAGCATTTAATTTCTTTTTACTTGTATGAGAGAAATAAATTAAGTTTTGGAATTGTTTATCGTCTAATGAAAGGAGAAATTTATAAAGCATCAAATCATAATCATCATTTTCAAGTTTAAAATTATCACTCATATTCAAATATCCAGCAAATTCTCGTAAAATTTTATTGATAAATTTATCAAAAGTTAAGATTGACAATTCATCCGATAAAAATCTATTTAAAACTTTCTCTTTCATCTTTATAATTTGTTCGATTTCAAGATTTGTTTGTTTACTGATTTCTCGTAAAATATCATCATCATTACCAAGGTTAAGAAGTACTTTGAATATTCTCTGACTCATTTCAGAAGCTGCTTTGTTTGTAAATGTTAATGCAAGAATTGTTCTAGGGATAACTCCAAGAAATAAAAGGGATATATATCGTAATGTTAAAGCATAAGTTTTACCACTACCTGCGCTTGCTTTTAAAGCTAAAAATTTTTTCATCCATTTCCCTATCCATAAATTATTTAATTATACTAAATAATATCCCATAAGCGAGTAAAAGCACTTGCCCATTCAAAAGTATTAGAAGAAGCCAATCTCTTAATTTAAGGTTCAAAAGAATTATGATCTATCAAGTAGCAATTTTAGGAATTCATTTTGGTTGCGCATGTGGAGGGGTTGGAAAGTTATTGTTTAAATCACTTTCTATATAAATTATAAATACAATAGCTCGTCTATATTAATTAATTTCAAGTAAAAAAAA
>DYPS01000209.1 GCA_020719775.1 Desulfosporosinus sp.
GGCTAATGGAACTATCAAAAATGGTACCATTAAAGCTACAAAGTATCAAAATATAAAGGAGCTAAAAGAGGATTTAAATAAGTTCTTGATACGCTACAATACAAACAGAAAACACGGTGGACTGAAAAAAGAACTTAAGGTTAGAATACCGTGTGAAGCAGTTAAAAGTTGGTTCGATATAGAACCTAAAATACTTAAGATTTCACCTGATGAGTTTTATACTATTGCTTTAAATGGAATGGTACAACGTGGTGAAACTTGACAAATAAGGAATAAAAATGAAAATCAAGTTAGTGAATAGTTTATTGGTTGTAGTGGTTGCTTCGTTAGTTTTTGGTAGTTGTACAGTTTTTGGGAAAGAGACAGAAGCAAAGCAAACTTCTTTGTCTAAAATAGAAAGGAAAATACCAAAAGATAAATCATTTATAGAACAATATGGAGTGGTTGTACAAAAATTAAAAGAAAACTCACCACTTAAAGATTCTTTTGAAAGCATAAAAGAATATGAGAATAGAATGACTAAAAATAACTTTGATACAAACCTATCATTTGTAGAATATTTCGATATTAAATTAAAGTATGACCCAGAGGAACGAACATTGGTTTACGAGGATAAATACGGAAATAATTTATATGACACAACCTATGTGCAGGGTAGTGATAAATTTAGTGATTGTGGTACTGAGGAAATTACTCATTCTCATTTCATATCATCTTTTCTTAAAGATGTAATAAAAGAGGTACCAAGTTGTCTCGTTTTGAGTGAAAAATCAAACTTATTTAAAACAAGAGGATTTAAAAAAGATCTTGAATATAAAAAAATTGGAGAATACATTGCAACAAATGGTTTTGGATCGAAGGTAACAGTTAAAGAATATGATGGAGAATCTATTCATTTGGTATCAAATAATGAATTAGATTATCAACAACTATATAGTTTTAAAATAAAAGCAGATACAAAAGAATATGCCAAAGCAAATACAGCAGTTAAGCTAAAAATTATTGGAGAAATTATAAATCCTCAACTTATAGAACGAGGTCTTTATTATTCGGAAGCTGCTACATTCGACAAGCCAACGACAAATGATACACGGACATATGGAGCTTTTATCAAAATACATAGTATGGCAATAGTGGATAGTAATGGTAAAG
>DYPS01000210.1 GCA_020719775.1 Desulfosporosinus sp.
CCAAAAATCTCTTTTTTTATAGCGATGAGGTGATAGATGCTTATGAAGAGTATCTTAAAAATAGTTCACTTGAAGAGCTTTCGGTTTGGTTTGGGCTTAAAAATCAGCAAGAGTGCAAACGATACAAAGAGTCAATTTTGTCTAAACCTACAAAAAAAGCGATAGAAAGATACACAGGTGTAGCTTTTGAGGCGATTGATTATCCAAATCTTGACCAGAAATCGCAACAGTTTATAGATGAAAATGTGATGATTTATTCAAATTTATTTGGGATCGTTCGTGCGAGTGATGCGATTCCTGAGTATAAATTTAAGCAGGGAAATATTTTGCCCAATCTTAACACTGAAAAATACTATGCAAAACACCTAAAACCTCTTCTTGATGGGTATTTAGATGATGAGGTTTTGGATTTGAGTGCTGGGTATTATTTGAAGTTTTATAAGCCAACAGTAAATGTGATTACTTACAAGTTTTTAAAAGGTGGGAAAGTTGTAAGCCATTTTGCAAAACACTATCGTGGGGAACTTGTCAAACAAATCGCACTCCATAAGATAGGAAGTTTTGCTGAACTTATGAATTTTAAATTTGAAAATCTCACACTTTTGGAGATGCAACAAAAAGGGAATGTGAAGATGATTATTATGGAGATTGCTGAAAAATAAATAAGCCTAGAGAAACTCTAGGCTTATATTAAAATAAAAAGCTAATTATTTTTTAGCTGAATCTTGTGTTGGACATTTTCCATCAACACATTTTTCTTTTGTTTTTGGAATACATTTTTCTTTCATCTTTGGTGTAGATTTAGTAGTGTTCATATCGCATTTTGAATTCTTAGTTTCTTTTTCTTTTGGCATTTTCATGTCACATTGCATCTCAGCTTGAGCACTACTGAAAGCTCCAACTACCACAAACATCGCAACAATTAAACTTTTTAAAAGCTTATCTTTCATTTTATTTCCTTATAGTAAATTTTAAATGATTATATAACTTTAACCTATATTAATGCTTAAATTTTGAAGTGATTTTTGATTGAAGAGTTTATTGTAAAAACTTACATATATCAATTTCTAAGATCGAAGCGATTTTGTAGAGGTGTTCTATTGAATAGTGATGAATTGGTAGTTTTGGATTTTCGACATTTG
>DYPS01000211.1 GCA_020719775.1 Desulfosporosinus sp.
GCAACACAGAAGTTAGCGAAACAATGTTGGCTTTACAGCTTATCACAACTAATAAGAATAAAAACAAGCACAAAATAATAACTGCTTTGGCTCTAAATATTGCGAAGGAGCATAGATTTAGCAAGGACGAGCATATTAAGAACTCAAAGATGTTGGTACATAAGTTCTTGCACGGAGAAGGCAAATGAGAGAGAAGATATTATTAACAGCGATAGTCATATTAATAACTATGTTAGTTATAGATAACATTAAGCTTAACAAGCAATATGAGATTGTTAAGACACAACAGGAAACAATAGAGGACTTAACCTCAAAGCTTGTTGGAGCTGGTGGCGAGATGACAAAAGAAGAGATGATTTTGTTATTTGAAGCTAATGAGAAATTCCAAGGAATAGGGAAGACAGAATGACAAAAGAGGAAACATCTTATTATGCAGTAGTCAGATTAAAATCGCCTGAGAAACACAAGCTAATTATGAGCTTTGACGAAGATAAAGAGGCAAGTATTTCAAAATATAAAGAATTTGTTATTGATCTATTTCAAGAAGTAAGTGATTTAATTATTGAGCTTGGGGACAAGCAATCAAAGAAGATACTTAGCTCAATAGGATATCCTTGCTTAAAATCAAATAATGCCTTTTTAAGTAAAGTATTTAATGTTATCAATGAAGATAATTTTATGGGTGTGCAGTACAGACTTATATTGAAAGCAGAAAGGTTTATCAATGAATGTAAAAAGTTTTAATTATGAAAGCTTAAGTGCCTGTCATAGAAGCCAAATCAGAATTTTATTAAAAAAGAATAATATTGCATATAATACGATTACATATCCAAACAGTAAGAAGATGATTAGCACTGATATTAATGAAAATCACTTGAAAGAGTTGTTGGAGCAAGAATGCTATAAGAATAAGACACATTATGCAACGATGTTAATGAAAAAAAGGATAAAAAGATTGATTACTGGAGGAGAATGGGACAATGAGTAAAAGAGAATGGATCAGGGACGATGAGTTTGCGGAAATATGTGAAGCAGTTGCAGTGATGGACATCAAAGAAGTTTGTAAACTGTTTGGTAGAAACGAGGTATCTCTTGTTAATAAATTAAAGAAAAATGGATATGAGAAAAGAACTATCTTTG
>DYPS01000113.1 GCA_020719775.1 Desulfosporosinus sp.
AAAAATAAAAGATTATTGAGATGTGGAGAGAGTGGATTAAATGGTTCGAAGACTATAGACCAGATAAGATCTCTTAAAGTTAAGAAATAATTGGAAAAATTCACACATCAGGCAAATATAGATACTGTGGCTATGATAAAGCTGGATGCCCAGTATTAGTCATTCGCATGAGATATCATATCAAAGGTCTAGCTACAGCCTAGCAAAATCTGCGTTATCTTTTGTATATGATTGAAAAAGGAGTACGCATGGCAGAATAAGCAAGTAGCTATATCTTAATGTAGAAACATATCAGCTGAGTGTAATATATGACAGAAGAGAAATGGCTGAATCTGATGATGTCAGTAAGGAAAGTATGAAATTGTTTATGCCCATCCTCAACAATTATTACCCATAAACTTTGAAATCATTCTATGTGCTTGGAGCCAATATTTTCTATAGAGCTATGTGGAAAATTGTTAGTTTGTTCGTATCGAAGCGAACTGAATAAAAGATAAATCTTTTGGAAGATGTGGAATCAATAAAGCTATTCATTAATGAATCTAACTTGGATCAGTAATATGGAGGACAGTTAAAAATCGAAGATATTGGAAGAATAATTCCAATTTCAGGTCATTGATGTTTGATGTTTATGAATTAAAAGTTGATTATTTTTTGTAACTTTCATTTATATTACTATATGGCTTTTCTTATAGATCTGAAAATTGATAGTTTGATAAATTATTATTTTTGAATAATAGCCAGCAGTTATGAGAAAAATGAAAATGGTTAATTCGACCAATGTTATTGGTAAGAAAAAAAGACATCTCTAGGAGTATTTTGGAGCACATTCTAACAATGTTGCCACGCCCAATCAGCGATCACTTCCCAAATATAAAAATGGATTCCAGCAACCCAAGCCGAAGTCCAGTAAAAAAGATCAAATCTACAATAAACGACTTTCTCAAGGCAAACTGGAACGTCGTAAGGAAAAATAAAACTTTTCTCCTCCACATAAATACAATAAATCTGGACAAAAAATATCGCATTTTGAGCATTCAGTCAACCGAGAGTATGATTCTCCAAGCAAGGATCAAGAGGAAATTGATTTCATCTTCAAAGGCGCTCAAAAAAAAGTGAAAGGAAATTCTTTAGTGGAGACCACCATTGAAAAAGTGAACCAACATCTGAAGGCTAATCAGCTAAATGAGGCTATAAACGTATTGAAAGCAACATTGCGCAGCTAGTAAAACAATTTTGACCTTATTTATCTTCTAGGAATTTGCTACATTTTCAACTCGTAATATTAAGATGCCATATTTATTTTCAAGGACATGCTTAAAAGTAAACCTAAAAAGAATATCTACTTACTTCTATCTGTCTGCTATAAGAAAACTGAAAAATATGAAGAAACATAAGAAATAGTAATTTTTATGTTATTCAGCTGCAATAATGCATACATAGATTTCCTAAATATTACGAAGCCTATATCTACAGAGGAAAACTATATTTAAAACTTAAGCAATTTAAACACGCACTTGCTGATTTCGATAAGGCCATCACTTTGGATTCTCATAAACAGATCGCCTATGTTGGAAAAGGAGACTGTTTGCGCTTGATGGAGAGATATGAATAGGCCAGAAATTATTATACAACTGCTTTTAATAGTAAAAAAAATAATGTATCTCTTCTTCTTAGGAGGGCTATTTGCAGTATGGAACTAAAAAAATACGATTCTGCATTGGAGGATATCAACAAACTATTAGAAACTGATTTTTAAAATAGTTAAGCACTCTACTTTAAAGGATTGATCTTTAACAAACTCAGTATTTTTAAGTCTATTCAGAACAATCAAACGATGCGATTATATGCTATGAACAAGCTATTAAATTCAATACTAACAAGAGAGCAATTACGAGGGCCATTTATGAAATCACAAAGATAAAAATATAAAATAGAGACTATTACTAAGCATTGTATACTTTAGAAAGGGCTCAATATTTGGACATTGATTAAAAAGTGATAAAAAAATTCAAAATTTTCATTAACGGAGTCACATCAATGATGAAAAAAAATTATCAATAAGGAATCAAAATTTTAACTGAATTGCAGTAAGATAAGGAAAAGCCATTATCTAACTTTATTAAGCCACTTTTCTATAGTACTAGGTCCTATGGCTATATGGCAATGTAAAAATATCAAAGTGCGAAAGATGACTTAGACAGTATGTAGAATTAATTTTCTTTGGATTTACCAAATTTATATAATAAATTCATATGTGAGGGGATACTTGCTTGCAATAATCAAAAATATTAAAATGCTCTCACTCAATTTTCTAAGGCTGCAAAAGCCCTACCCTATAGAATAGAGCCAGCTTTCTACAAAGCTGTCACTTTAATCAATTTTTCAGTAAAGCTCATTCCAAAATAATTGAAAGACAAAAAGAAATAATATCTTTAAAGCGCAATGAGAACAATAAAAAAACAATAGACTATATAAAATAATCCATCACTATTTTTAATCAGAGGACTGCTTTATTACGCCTTGGGAGATCAAGACAGTGCTCTAAAAGATCTTGATCAATGTTTAACTGAAAGTACCAAGCCAAATCCCCTAGTTTTTTATCTAGTTGGACTATTGTTCGCAGAGACTGGAAGATACAACGATGCGATTGGAGAATTTAAGCGAGCAATTGACAACGATTAAAAACATCAAATTCCTTAAGTCTTTTTAAATAGGGCTAAGTGTTTGCTCTTGACAGGTGAGACAAATGCAGGATTCATAGATCTTCAATCTTATATGTCATATCGTCATAGTTCTTCTGAAGTTCATGTGTGGGCTGGACATCTTCTTTTTTATATTGGAGCATATTAAGATGCAGCGAAAGCCTATTCGAATATCAACAACATTAATAAGAATTTTGATGTACTATTTTGCAGGGTGAAATGTTACTTGACTTGCAAAGATGTCCTGAATACCATTTGTAATTTGAAGCTAATGCTCTAAGTGAAAAAAGAAGACAAAGTGCAATTCGATTATTAAATCCTTGAATGTTTGAGATAATGCAGCGATTAAAATATTTCCAACTACGAATCGATAAGACTGCGTATGAAAGAAGTGAAGAAAAATACAAATAACCAATTTGGTTTGCTTTTCTAATAATTTGATTATCAGTTCTATAAGGGAGTTATGTACTTCTATGATGGTAAATATGCTGAAGCCAGTAAAAACTTTAAGAGAGCTTTGGATATTATTTAAAATCAGGCTGCCAATGGAATGCCACTTGGAGAACAATTTTATTTTGATTTTAAAAAATTGAACTTTACGAATAGGTCTTTCAATTATTATGAGTTGCTGTACAATATTGCTGTTGCTGAAATTATGTTTAAAAATTTGGCAAAAGGTTCAAAATTGCTTAAAAGTATTGTCGACAATCTTCATGATGAAAGCGATATTAAACAATAATTCACAAGATTTTTAGCTATAGTTAATCAATAGAAACTTAATCCTTTTTCCAATAATTCAATCAAAAATGTTATGGAATAGGCATAGTTCATGCCATTCCCTGTTGAAAACAGACTCTGTTCAATTTTCCCTGAAGTTGTACTACCATTCAAGACCCCAGTGAGAACAAGAATATATTTTTGTCTTCCTTATGTTCCAAAACCAGATATTACTCCTAAATTCGAAGAAAAGATTCTGGAATAATTCAACATGAACTCAATTTAAATTAAGCCTTAAGCTCCATGGATTCGTCGATCCGATTCAGGAGTAATTTTCACAGATGAAGTAATAAAATACGACATCTAACTTTCCCAATCTTCCAGTTCATAGTCCGAAAACAGTAACGAAGAAGAAGATGAAGATTACGTATAAAATGCTGAGTAATTGTTCTAGGAGGATGAAAAATATCGTCATGGTCATGAAGACATGAGTGATGACTAAAAGTATGAGGGTGAACATTCCTAGTAGGAAGGCCAATCCAAGCCAATGACAGCCAATCAATTGAAATAATTTTTCAAATTAGATAAACTCACCGAGGAAAGACTCTCCAAAATTAGAAAATGATAATAACAATCTATTTTGTACAATTATAATTTGAATCATGAGCTATCAGCCTATCGCCAACACCGAAAAAGAATAACTACAATAGGATAAAATCAAACATCGCAATCCCCTCTACCCCACCATGCGTTACCCTCAGCCCCAACCCATCCATACTCTCTGTACACCTTCAACAAGTTAGAGTCATAAATCACATCTTCGCTGTTTTTCCAGAAACTCATTTATTTCAATTGGTTCTACTCAATTATTGAAATATATCTCTATGCTGGTAGTCAAATTTATAGATTTCTTTATTTTGACATGTAGTTTGGTGTGCCTGTACGGGTCATCATTGGAGTTGGCTTTATCTTTTTGGAAATATTCAGATTGCAAAATGCATTCTATGGCAATCTTCGCGAATCCGTACTTCTTTTGAGATTTAGTTTCCATAAATATGCGCATTTATGATGATTACTATTCTTACGATTGCTGCGCAACTGATTCTAATTTCTGGGCTGGTGCCTCCATCGCCAATGTAATGGGCTCTACTGTTCTATGGCATAATATTTCATATGTTGGAGTTCATAGTTTGGTAATTCTAGTTGTATGTAGTATTTTTAAAATGGGCAAATTAACTCAAAGTCAGAAGGCACTATTTTTATGGCGAAGTCCTCTTGCTAAAATGCAATGAGTTATATCTTTATATTGATTTTTAACATTATTTTTCATTTTAATTAAATTACACAACTACTTGCCTTACTTTTAAGTATACTCTTTCTTTATTACTATAATATCAATCACACTGTCAATTGAGCATCTACAGAGACATCTATAACTTGAAAACCAACCAAAGCTTATTTTGGTTTTTGATTGAATTTCAACTAAATGAATCGGAAATGACAAGAAAAATGAAATTTAAATGCTCGTATATATGGTGTATATTATAAGCTAAGAGAAAGGAAAAATGGAAAAATAAAGTAAAAATTCACGCAGAAAAAGAAAAGATCCAGAAAGCAGAGATTTCCAATGCAAATGTGGCAAAGGTTACCTGTCCTATGCTGCTGCCTATACTCACGTGAAGACCAAACATCAGCTCGAAAAGGAATTTGTTGATAATATCAAAAAACCAGAAAGAGAACAACTCAAAAGGGGTCGCCCTAAAGAAAAAAAACAAAATAGTCAAACTTTAGAGACTTCTATGCTCACTTTGATTGAGTCGGCCATTCTCAAAATTTGTAAAGAGTTAGAAGGATCATTTGAAAACGTCATTTTATAGGGTAATGAAGAAAGAAACACAATAAATTTCAACAGTGAGTTTTCAACACTGATCAATTAGCGTAGTTTATAACTCAGAGAATATAATTTGAATGAAGAGGACAGAAATGTGGCTGAGTTCAGTCAAATACTGAATAAAGACTTCTCAACTGAAGTTGCAATAAGAATAAAGCTGGCAATATTGGTGATGTCCCAACTACTGTTGAATGACGACAGTTATTATATGAATGAAAGATTAAGGAATCTGAATTTATGGAAGGGAAAAGACAACACAAATGCAGTAATAATATAAGCATTCAATGAATGGACTTTGATGCACCAAAAGTACTAGCATGAGGACAGTGATTATGTAAAATGACTGTATTATTTATATAGCAAATGTTCAATATAAAGCTATAGATTAAAAATGTAAAATATTTACGAATCAAATAGGGGTTGGGGTTGGGGTTGGGGTTGGGGTTGGGG
>DYPS01000028.1 GCA_020719775.1 Desulfosporosinus sp.
CCCAACCCCAACCCCAACCCCAACCCCAACCCCAACCCCAGTATAAATATCCATAAATTAATCAGTGAATATAAATTTGTGATTCAAAGAGAAGAGTTTTATTTTGTTGATTATTTATGGAAAATATTATTTGTCAAAATCTTGGTTGTCGAAATCAAAATGGACTATGCTATAAAAAATAGATAATTGTTAATTTTAGAATATGCCACATCACAAAAAGCCTATCGATATTTTACTATAATTTGTAATATATACAACTTCTATGGTTATCCTACATCTCATTGATACATTTGCCTTTTTTTTAATATTTTTAGCAAGTCAATCTTTTAGTTAAAGTTAGGGCTATTTAACTGGAGTGCGGGGCGGTAGTTCTGTTGCAATATTTAATTGAAGATTGTGTTGTTCCATAAATGGAAAAAGTTGCTTATAATATATTTCTAAAATTCAGTCAAATCTAATATAAGTCATCGAAGGTTTATCTTTCCATTATAATAAAAAATGAAGAAAACACTCTTAGCGATTCTACTCATCGCCCTCGCAACCTCTCAAATATGCCAAAGTGGATGCACCACCGGAGGATGCACCAATGATGGAGGCTCACTCCCTGTCAACTCGCAAATCATCATCAATACACCCTCAACTATTGCACCACCTGCATGTGCCATCCCAACTATCAATCCACCAGTTATCAACCCACCAGTCATTGGAGTACCAGTTATTGATGCTCCTTGCATCAACGTACCAACTCTCACTGGACCCTCAGTTGTTGCTCCCCCAACCATCACTCCTCCCACACCAGTTATCCCAGTCATTCCATCACCAGTTATTCCTAACCCTTCTCTTCCTCCTCAAGTTCCCCCACCAACTACCGTCCCAGTTATGCCACTTCCCCCAATCATTCCTCTTCCAGTTAGACCCCCTCAAAATTGTGATAATCAACTTCTTTCAAACAGCTTCACTCTTTCATTCCAATATGCCTGCAGACAGCAAGTTGCTTTCCAATCTTGCCTCGGAGATATTGTTTGGAACAATGTTGTTATCTACTCAATTGTCCCCACTGACTACCTCGTTCACACTGTGAACCTCGCTGTCACTGTTCAAGTTGGAAGCAACAGTCTTCAAATTGAAGGAGCTGGAATTTCTGATTCTTACGGTCTTACTGTCGACAACGTCGCCCTTGTTAGAGCTGGAACATCAGTCAGTATTGTTGTCAACGGTGGATTTGAAGCTCCCGATCAACATGGATCATGGAGCATTCTTACCGATATCAGCGGATGGAAAGGAATCAACATTGAAATCGGACAAGGAACTATTTACAACAACGGATGGAACTCTCAAGTTTGTGAACTCGATGGAAATGGAAACTTCGAAATTAGTCAAACTTTCGTTTTCGATAGTCTTTTCCAGATTGTTGCTGACAACGGAGTTGCTTCATGCTCTAACCCTTTCCCCGGCAGAGTTTTGACCTACAAACTTGAATTCGATTGGGCTGGTAGAACCCTTGGAATCAACAACCTCGATAGCTCTAAAGGAAACGTTCTTTGGAACAATGTCGTTATTGGCAGTCTCGTTGTCTCATCTGCCAATGCTGGTATTAACCACGCTGTCTTCCAAGTTACTCTTAACGCTGGATCCAACATTCTTCAATTTGACGGAGCTGGTCTTAGCGATAGTTATGGTATCAGTATCGATAACGTTAAGTTAACCTCAGTCTACAATACTTCCAATCTTCTTGTTAATGGAGACTTCCAAGCCAATGTTGGAATCTCAGCTGGTCAATTTACCTACATTAACGGTGGCATCAACGGATGGGTTGCTTCTAGAGCTGAAGTCGGAGATTGCAGACTTTACAACGGTGCTTGGGGAGCTTCTCAATGCATTGAACTCGATTCTGACTCCAATCAGAGATATACTCAAGTCATCACTATTTCTGAAGCTTACTATGCCCAATGTCTTAACTATATTAGTTTGACTGTTGGCAACTCTCAAATCACCAACTCTTTGAATCTTGCCATCAACAATGCCAATAACCAAGTTGCCAATCAAGTCAACCAAATTCATGGAGCTATTAGCTGCTCTATTGGAATGACTGCTTGGAGCTTCAACAGTTATCTTCAGCAACTTTATCACTGCGCTGATGCTGCTGTTCAACATGTTACTGCCAACCAACTTCTTGAAATTTCTCAATATAGCTGCGCTGCTGATGAGTGGCTTCAATATTTCGGAGAATCTGGAGAACTTGACTTCTCTTGTGATGGTTATGATGATCAGTATCTGTCTCACGGATGGTGCACCATCATTTCTATTCAAGGAAAAGTTGTTCACTGCCATGATGAATCTGGAGACTACCACCTCCAAATGTCACCTTGCTCTCACTTCGAAGGACAAGGACCTCTCCCAAGACCCCAAGACAGAATTTTCTGGAAAGGAAGCCAAGGATCATCAGGAAACATTCACGTCATTGTCGCTACTACTTGCGATTGCTGATCTTTACTAACTTTACTACTTTCTTTTATTTCTTCACATTTTAGTAGTCATTTAAAAAAAATTTTTTTTAATTTCAATATCATGATTGAAATAGTCTAGTAATTGAAGATTTTGTTTTTTATTAATTTAAAAGAAAGAACAAGATTATCGTGAACGGAATGAAATTAATATTATTGGAGTAAAAGAATGAATTTCGAATCTTATACTTTATTTATTTTAATTTGACTATGATTGGTAATGTATGAATCGACTATAATAATAATTTTATTAATTTTAATAAACAGTTACTCTTCATGAGTCTCAGTTCTCTCCCAGACATCTTCCGGAGATCATCTACTCTATCAATTAGAGTTCAGAAGCAGGGAGGACCTTTCTCTCTCAATCTCAATAATTATTCCACTGAACGCAATCAAACATCTCGAGCAGGATATGCCCCTGGAGAAAACAATAACTAAAATTTTCATTCAACGAAGAGTAGATCCATAAGCATGCAGTCAGTACGAGTCAAACCCTCTATTTTGAGAGACTAAAACTTCAAAAAAGGTGGCGATAGTAAAAACAAATTAAAAGTAATCTTCAAAGAAGATTTCGATTTATTTAACGAGGGACCCGTAAAACAAAGAATAGGAATGTCGGTACTCAATACTTCTAACTTTCCTTATGAAACAAGTCGTCGTTTGAATAACTGTGTGCAATAGTTGTAAGAGGCAGAAAGTTTAAAAAATAAATTAGAAAGTCATATCTAAGAAATGGACATCATGAGAAATTTATTAGATAGATGTAAGGGTTAGAATAATGCGACAAAATAGCAGTTGGTAAATATGAAAGTATCTATAAACAAATAACTTTTATAATTTGAGGCGATGTTTCGAGCAGCAATGAGTGAAAGCTATTCAAAATTATCAATTTTGAGGAGATAGACTAATAATTAACTTAAAATTAATCGACAGAACATTTAAAAAGTTAAATCTTAGCTGACTGTTTGTGACAGTTTTTCAGTAGATCTCACCACCAAAATCGACAACATGTATGCACAATGCCTGAAAATAAGTTAATCAGAGTAAAGATCATCAGGTAGTGGACAACTATATGATTTTTAATAGATTAGTTCAGTACGGAAAAGTAGCCGAGGAGCCACTGGCGATGTCAGCAAGAGAACTCGTTTAGTCGAAATGCTAAAACAAGTCGAAAGCAATCGAAAAAGTGCAGATTTACGATACCAGATGGATTCAAAGGAAATATTTACATTTAATGGAAGAGAAGTGGATATGCTTAATATATAAGATGAGTATTGAAAGAAATTAGAAATATTAATGATTGTGATATGCTTTTGATATTTATAAATAATTGGGTAAGTTTATCATAATTAGCATTCCTTATTAATTTGACTTATTCATTAAATTCATATTAAATAATAATGCACAAGGAAAGTGGAAGAAATGGAGAGCCATCTTCATTTTTAAATCTTAAAAATGGAGATAGAGATCAGTGGATGCAGTCCGCAATCGGTTAATTCGGATAATTCTATTTTTCTAAGAATAATGTCAAGTTGGAGGTAGATTTATAGTGCCAAACTTATGCGCAGGAAGTTGTCATGGCCGGAATTTTGTTAGGAATTTTATCAGAACACACTCAAGGATCATTCAAAAACAATTTGAAATCTTTTTTAAGTATTGTCAGCAAAAGGTATGGACAGATTGGATATGTACAAATGAAAAATCAAGATGATAATTCGAAGAGTCATTTGTCAAGTGTGTTTGTGAAGTAGTCCTCTGACTTGTAGCACATTATTGCTTAGTTTTTTAGTCGATGTAGATACCATAGGTCAGGCAAAATGTTTAGTAAATATACAACTTTGACTGTACTTAAATGTACATCAAAAGCAGGAAATCTTATACCTTATTGCCTGTCTTCTCAGCAAGAAGATCCTTTAGCTATATTTGGCTCTATTTCTTTCCAATCTTTCAAAACAAATCCTTATTTAACTCAAAAAGCAAAGATTTATGTTTATTCAATCTTTTAAATACTTTTTTTGAGCCAGATAATTGATTTCCAATCAATAGAATATTTTTAGAGACTATACGTTTAATAGCTTCGTAAAATACTAACATAAAAAATATTGATTTGGGAAGAATGGAATATTTTTATTAATGATTTATTCATGTGCCTGAACTTAAAGATAAGTTTGCTTGAATTCAAAAATATATTATTGGGGAAATAATTCTAATCAACTACTTCAAATAAAAATATATTCAATTAATTATATGAGCTTATAGGTGCAGAAGACTGCTAAATGAATGATGAAAATGCAACATTTGATAGTAAATTGACTGATAAAATAAATTAAATTAGAAAATCAACAGTTACACTTCAGAATCTGATAGATATGCTTGCCAATATGTTGACTATTTCATAAGAAAATTAATCAATTGGGTTTTAATAAGAAATAACACCTTTCAATAAACTTTCTTTGATTTTGTTTGACAAAATTAATTTAAGACCTATTAAAGATGCAAAACCTCAAAAATTGGCTTCTTTCATCGCGTAATCATAATCCACAAAAATTTGTCTTTGCAAAAAAATATTGAGAAAACTCTATGAATGTGACTTACTGCTGAAATCTAATCCTTACTTGATGAATAGTTTCCCCCAAAATTAAGCAAACAACGGTTAAAAACTGATAGTAACAGGTCTAAAGAAATACTACAACATCTATTACAATCGCATAAACTAAGTGGTGATACGAAAATGGATTATATCAAGAAACTATCTTCTAATTTGGAGTATGTTTCTATGCAATTACAAAGTGAAATCAATTTGCGAGCAGTTATTAAAGTGTGGGTTAAGAGTCGATGAATTTTGTAGTTTTTTTAAGTTATAGCAATGTTTGATCAAGTAGTTCATATAGTTTTTGATTAATAAGGACAAATACAAATTTAGGCTGGCATTGTGGAATCAGAAATTGCTGCATAAGGAGTATTTGTTAGAATATTCATTTTGGGAGTTGCTAGTTTGATGTTTGTGATTGCTTATAAATATTGATTTGATTGAGATATTAATCTTTAAGTAAATATTGAGTTGTCATTTATTAATATTTGGTCATTTCAGCAAAATAAATTAATCAATAATTATTTGATAAACATATGGTACTTGTGATAATAGATTAATTGAAACTATCATTAGTAATATAAACTTCAGAGTATTAAAAATAAATTAGTTATATTTAAACTGCAATCATTGTCAAATAAATACATTAATTGTCATTTTTTAGAAAGTTAAATTTAAATTTAAAAAAATAGGAAATAACGAAAATATTTTATTACAAAGGATCCAATTTTGAATTCAATGCACGTTTAATTGTGATAAAATTGTTATCTTTGAATAGATAATCTTTACAATGCAAATAAAATGTAAATGACTTTTACATTGAAAAATTTCTGTTTGTTGACTTATAATATAATGATGAATTCATAAATAAAAATTTAAGAAAAGAATGAGGCAAACTAAATCCTCACAAATTCACTAAGAAGCGGACTTATTTCATCTGAGACAAGCAATAACGAGAGAGAGGAGGTTTTACCTAATCAAAACAGAAAACTTAATGGAACTTTCAAATGGAATTTAGATTAACACGCCAAATACATCCACTTTCTGGAACAAAATCGGCTTAAAATCAAATCTAAACTCATTCGGAAGTAATTCTATCTTTATTTCAGGTCAAATGCTTTTTTTAAGGAAATGGAAAAATATATCAACACGAAAACTGCTCTCCAATGTAGAAGTCATCACCAAAAATTCGAGGAAAGGTATAAATTTCCCCATAGAATCATCACAGGTTAGAAAAAACACATTCCAAGCAAAACTTATCAACAAATTGTTTAGGAAACAAAAAATATTGGTTATCAATTTAATCCAAGTCGAAGCTATTATGGTTTCGAAAGTCCATTGGTTTCACAGCAAAATTCAGCTTCAATCAATAAAAAATCAGTTTAAGTGGAATGCCAAACTGATTTATGCGATTTAAGAAAAAATATTACAATTAGTGATGAAAAAGAATAAAAAAATGGAGAATATAAATTTGGACGGATCGATTCTAGTTTTTATCCCTTTCTGCAACCAGCAATTCAGTACTTCAGTCATTATAATATGTTGTTCTGAATTACTAATGATATATCTCAATGTTTTGTATTTTTTTAAAAATTAAACAAATTAAAATTCAAAGAAATTAAAGGTGTATCTTTTATGAACATATACAGCTGATTTGAAGTTATGAATGCATGAAATGACTTATTTTTGTGTATCCCGAAAGATATACTCATGTATAGTAATTTGTGGACTTAACAGATAGCCTATGCTCCATTATTTTTGCAATAACTTTTTAATCGAACAGTTGAATCTACTCTATTTTGAGTTATAAAATATCATCTTATTTTATTTTTGTTTAAATTTTGATTTTTTTTTAAAATTTTTGCAAATATTGCGAAACACATATTTAATTATAATATAAAAACATTCATTTTTGATATATTTTTGACGCTGTAAGTTTATTGATTTCATAACAGGACTGATATGGCTTAACTTTAATTTAATAGTCCTTCTGTTGTATTGTTAAAGTTTGGCGAACTGTAATGAATCATATAATGAGCTGTTTAGGTAAAATAAATTCAAAACATAAAAAATCATGAATTAAAAATATATTTATAAAGTAGTAATATGTAAGAAATCAAAGTTATTCTCCAGCTTCACATAGTTTTCTATATTTAGTTTGATAAATTTGTTTTTTGTTGATGATAAGACGTGGATCTTAAGGAGAAAGTTCTCTAGCTTTCATAAAATCTTAAGCTGCTTAATCATAAAGCTTCAAGGCCTTATGAGCAAATCCTCTTCTGAAATAAGCAAAGGCATTTGTCGGCTGCTGCTTAATAACTTCATTTAGATCTTTCAAAGCATTGACATTTTGATCTAGTAAAATTTAACATTTGGCTCTTTCGTGAAAATACTTCGGCTGTGGGTCAAGTTCAATAGCTTTTGAAAGGGGTTCAAGAACACTATCATATTGCTATAGATTTGAATAAGCAATTCCAACATGATAATAAATATCTGATTCAATGTTTCTGCTTGGGCCATATTTCAATGATTTTTAAAGATCTTTTATTGCAGCTAAAAATTAATGATTTTTGTAATAGGCCAATCCTCTTCTATAGTAAACTAAGGGATTTTTTTAATTAACGGCAAGAGCATTTGATAGATCATTAATACCTTTTTCATATTAATTAAGTTAGAGGTATATTCTGCTTCTTTGTATGAGAAATTCTTCATTTTTTGGTTATTTTTCCAGAGATATATTCGAATAAATGAGAGCTTTTTAATATTTAACTCCCTTCATATAAGCCTCACTAATCCCATTGAAGACTCCATTTTTTCTGGATCCAAGTTCTATGGCTTTGAAAAAATCTTTAATAGCAGATTAAATTTCTCCTAGATTAGTTTTCGCTTTTCCTTTGTAATAATAAACATCAGGATAATTTTAATCAAAACTGGCAACAATTTAAAAATCTCTCAATGCTTTATCATAATTCTAATTGTTCAGATAAGCTTTTCCTCTTTCCTCATAAACGCATTTATCATTGCAGTCTGATTGTAAAATTTTGGTTAGTGAATCGATTGCATTGGTATATTGTCTATTCATTTGCTGGTTCGATGCTAAGTGATAAAGAGTGCTAAGATATAGCTCATTACTCTTATTGTCATTAATAAGCATTAAGCATTCTTTGAATTTATTGATGGCTTGAATATCCATTTTGTTTTAATAGGCTCGTCCTTGAGCGTATAACAGCTTGATCTGCATTTTTTAATCAATGTTGTATTCCTATGTTCTTTTGAATGATTCAAGGGCCTATAACTCTCGATTTAAGTTGAGTAAGGCATTACCTCTATTGTACCAGCATTAGCCAACTTCTGCATCTTTAATATTCTTCAAATCATAAAGTTTCAAAGCCTATGAAAATACCCCAAGTGATTGATCATATTGACCAGTCATATAAAGTGCAAGTGCCTTATAGTTATAAAACTGAGGTTAATATTTGTTGAGTTCGATAGCCATTGACAATTTTTAAAGAGCAGCATCGTAATTATAGCACAAAAGATAGTTAATTCCTAAATTGAAGTGAGGATAGGGATCCTATTTTTTGATTTCACATGCACGTTCAAAATCATCTATTGAATTTTATATTTATTCTATTTATCTATAGCAGATTCCTCGTTCAATTAAAGCTTGAAATTGCTAGCTGAATTTTAAGAATTTTAAAGCATCAGTAAATTGTTTTATAGCTTTAATTGCTGGTGAATTCTTCATTTTGCGATAGACTAAACCCAAATTAAAAAAAGCCTCTCCATCAGTACGATTGCTGAATTCTAAAACTTTTTAAAAACATTTAATGGCCTATTCAAGCTAAATAATTATAATTGTACCATCGCATTATCTTTGCCCGCCATCTGCATTTTGCACTTACCAAGTGAGTTATAAAATACAACTTTACTTTTGTCATCTGATATCAAGATGGCCTATTGAAAGTCTTTCTCTGCCAGTTAGTATTGTCTTAATCGGAAGTGACACATGCCTCGCATGTGGTAGAGCTGATTGACGTGGGACATTTGGGGACTTGCAGATGTTTTAGATAGAGCTTTGTTGAAAATGGCCAATGCTTACTATATTTATTGAGTGGATGTGGCTTTGTCGAAGATGACTTTGCCTTCAGCCATGTAATTTTTTATTTATTTGATATCGTCTAAGGCTTACTTCTCGAAGAGATTCTTTTCTTTTCTTTTTTTATTCATTTTCTAAAGGTAATAAATAGAATATTTGAATATGCTGTGGTTATCATTGAAAAAATATATATATATATATGTTTGATGTCCTTCCAAATTATGAAATAATCTAGTTTATTGCTAGGTTTATGCTTAACCTTGATTTTTCATTGAGCTAATAAAATGATTTTTTAATCAAGTTAGCTAATGCTAGGCATATTTCATTTAATTTCTTCTTTTTATTAAGTTTGAAGTAGAATATGTCATTGACTTCAATAATTTCAAACGAAAAACAATAAACCTATCAATAATTAAAAATATTTGAAATGACTGTTTAAAAGATAAGTTAGATTAATCAAATAGTTTTGGAAGGAAGTTTATTTTGTAATTCTCTGATTTGTCTAAGAAGTAATTGTATTTATTAACTAGCATGCTCCGAAAGATCATTCCGATTAAGACAGTCATTCACACTCTTTCGAAGCATTTAAATATGCTCTTAATTTTCAATCAAATCTTTTGTATTCAAAGTTTGCAGCAATTGACGAGCTTCTTCAATGACCAAATAGTTAGAACTGGTTGTAAATTCAAACACATATTTCATCAATTAAGCTCCTTTTGTTTTATTTGTTTTCCTGCTTTGTTCACCTTTGTTTTATTTAAGATATGAAGGAGCTTAATGAATAATTGGATAAGCTTTCATTTCTTTCTCAACGTACTTTTCCATTGGCGAGGATGGTGTAAGTGCCTCCTCGGGATAGGGGATGCGGTTGATAAACTGGTTAACATTTCTGGTGGTGAGTGAAAGAGGACTTCCGTTTTTAAGTAGTAAGAGAAGTGGATTTTGAAGTTTGCTCATTTTTTATAATAATTTATTTGCGTAAAAATTTCTATTGAGTTATAAAGTAACCTGCGCTACGATATATTATCAAACTATTGAAAATAATTGATGTTAAAAAATACGTTAATTAATTTTAATTTTAAAGATAATCACAGATTCAATCACCTTCAATTTCCGAGATAGTTGTCTACAACGACTGTCTTGTTTCTATTAATAATTTTTGGATTCTTCTTGCACATTTCTTTTTCAGCTTATCTTTGAATTTTTTCCTTTTCGTCAAGTATGTCAATGGTGATTGGTGAATCGACTTGATGATCGAGAACATAGAGAGTGATAGTTTAATCTTGATAATTAATGATATATTTCAAGAGTGATTATTTTTAAACGGTAACTTTTTAGAATGTGTAACGAGTTGATCCAAAGTAAATACTTGACTTAAGTGGATTGTAATGAAAGATGAGAATTGGTTTGGTGCTGCCTGAAATAAATTGACTATACTTTCTGATTCTGTCAATAGATATAATTTTCTAATAGTTAGCAAAATAAACATGAACTGGACTCTTTACCAAGTCAATGTGCTTGAAATTTTAAAACTAAGATTGATATGTAGGAGCAATAACTTTAAAAATTGAACTAAATAATGGGAACCAATATTATTCACGCATATTGGCTAAGTTTAATTCTCCTTTTTTCTATTCCTGCTGATAAAAATTTAAAACTGAACTTTGAATATAGTACTCATTAAGTCCTGAAGCTTTTTGGAAAATATATTTGTTAGTTTAGAGTAATTGTCTTTGTAGCTTGTTTTTTTATTCAGGAATCAATTTTTAAACTATTAGTACATCAGGGATACATTTATCGTTTGTCCAGTCATTAGATCCTAAAGCTATGAGACCATGCCCCTCAATGTCAATGCTCATAAATTTAGGCTTTTTCACAAAATATGTATGACAAAGATCAGCCATGGTCAATTGACTGACTTTTTCCAATTTCGGTTGTATCTTTGGATCAGCTACAGTGCTATCTTATGAATATTATTTCAACGTAGCATATCCTCCACTTTGATTTGTGATAGCTAAATTTAAATTGATTTGGTTAGGTCTCATCATCATAAAATTTCTGTGTCTTTTTTAATTAGCTTCTATATTGATGCCTCTCCATCCCCAAAGTTCAATGGTGTTAGAAGCGTATATTGGATCATATGCTCCAATGTCTACGAATAGTTCATTGGTGGCACTGTGGAAATATTTATAGATTTATCTGCTTTATTGATCAGAAGCATAGTTGATAAACAGTTCTTTAGCTGAGAAGCATGCGAAGATAAGACAGATAACTATGATTATTTGCTTCATTCACAATAATTTATGATTAATATATAAACAGTTTTGACTAATAAAATAATGACAGTTTAATAGGTGTTGTCTAAGGAGAGTTGGTGGTGGAGTTTATTGCATAAAAGAAATAATATTTTTTTAATTCTTTGATTTATAATTAATTGATATAATCAACATTGTCGAGAATGAGTAAGGAAGAAGAAAAACCTGTTGATGTCGAATCTGACGGAGATGATGATCCAGCCATGAAAAATTTAACCAAAGGACAGAAGAAGAAACTGAGGGAAAAAAGAAAAAAGGAAGAATAAGCAGCCAAAGCCAAACTTTAAGGAGGAGATAAACCTGTTGAGGAAAAGAAAGAAGCAGGAAAAGATAAAGATAAAGGTAAAAAAGGAGCTAAAAATAATCCAGCAGCTTTGCTAGCATTGAAAAAATTGTAGGAACAGAAAAAGTTTGAAGATGAGCAATAGCGTTTAAGACTGTAGTTTTAAGCTGAACAAGAACGTCTTCGTAAATAAGAAGAGGATCGTGTCCAAAAGGAAAAATAAGAAGAACAAAAGAGACTGGATGATATTAAAGCTGAAATTAAAAGACAAAAAAAGTTGGGCATTTATGTCAAGGGTAAGGATAAAGAAAAAATGGAAAGACAAAGAGCTCAAATTGAACAAAATCAAAAAAGGGAAGAAGAAAAAGCAGAAAAAATATAAAGAGGGGAATAATAAGAAGCAACTGAAGAAGAAATTCAAGCAATGTTCATTTAAAAACAGAAGAAAGATTAATCAAAATACTTAAAAGACGATCACCTTTACTTTGCCAGAAAAATTGGATAATTTAGAAGTCCAGTTTGCTGTATTTTGGGTCATGTCGATACAGGTAAAACTACTTTACTTGATAAAATCAGAAAAACAAACGTTCAAGAAGGAGAGGCCGGAGGTATTACTCAGCAAATCGGTGCTACTTTTTTCCCTCAAGACAAACTAATTTTATAAGTCAGCAAATGTAAATCTTTTAACCCAGTTGAAGTCAATGTTCCTGGACTTCTGATCATTGATACCCCTGGTCATGAAAGTTTTAGTAACTTGCGTTCAAGAGGATCTAGTCTTTGCGATATTGCAATTTTGGTGATTGATTTACAGCATGGCCTTTAAAATCAGACTCTTTAGTCTCTCGAATTGTTGAAGAAGAGAAATACTCCATTTGTGGTGGCATTAAATAAAATCGATCGTTCTTATGGATGGAAGGCGACTAATGATTGGTCTTCATATTTAACTTTGAAGAGTCAATCGAATGAGGCAATTCATGATTATGAGACAAAGCTTCAAAAGATTATCCTGGAATTAAATACAAAAGGATATAATGCCGCACTTTATTGGTAAAACAATGATCCTCTTGACTATATCAGTCTTATTCCAACATCAGGAGTTACTGGAGAAGGTATTCCTGATTTATTAGCTATGATAGTCAAATATTCATTAACTCTAGAAAGCATTGCAAAAAGAATTAGAGTTAAGGAAGGAGTATTCAGATGTACAGTTATGGAGGTGAAAATGATTGAAGGTTACGGAACAACTATCGATTGCATGTTGGTTGATGGAAGGATTAAAAAAGATGATACCATTGTTGTGCTAGGTTTCTAAGGACCAATTGTAACTAAAGTTAAGGCCATTCTTACCCCTCATCCTATGAAATAGATGAGAATTAAGGATGAGTATTTGCATCATAAATAAATTTGGGGAGCCAATGGTGTTAAAATAGCTGCAAATGGATTAGACAATGCGGTTGCTGGTACTCCTTTGATTGTTGCCAACAACTAAGATGAGATTGAAGATGCTAAGGCTATCTGTTTGAATGAATTCTAAAGCGTAAAAAAGAAAATTAAGTTATAAAACACCGGTGTTGGTGTGGCAGCTTCAACTCTTGGATCACTGGAAGCACTGCTTGAATATTTGAGTAAATAAAAGATACCAGTATCATATGTATCAGTTGGTCCAGTTTCTAAAGAAGATGTGATGAAAGCTATGAAGTCTACTCTATCGGAAATACCTGAACGTAGAAAGAAAGAGTATCTTATTTTCTATTTAGATATGCCTGTTTGTTGGTTTTTGATATTAAAGTTTTGGCTGATGCTCAAAAATATGCTGAATAAAATTAAATCAAAATATTCACTGCAAACATTATTTATCATTTGACTGACTATTTCACTAAATATGTGAATGAAGTAAGAGAAGAAAGAAAAGCAAAAGAAGGCAAAGAAGCAGTTTTCCCTTGCGTGCTGAAACAAGTAGCTACATTCAGAAAGAGTGATCCAGTGGTTTTAGGAGTTGATGTTGAGAGTGGAGTAATCAAAATTGGAACTCCTCTAGTCGTATATCGCGTCGGTGAGGTAAATATTGATCTAATGCAGAAAGGAGATAAACAAATGAAGTTGGGAATTGTCGAATCTATTGAGCATAATCATAAAAAGTTGAAGTAGGCTCGTAAGGCTACTGGAAGTGTGGCCATATCAATTGGAGGCGATCCGAGCATTCAATCAGGAAAACAATTCTAGCAGAATGACAGATTAGTATCGCTTATTACTCGTCGTTCGATTGACTGTTTGAAGGAGCATTACAGAAATTAAGCTACAAAGGATGACTGGCAACTTATCATCGAACTGAAGAAATATTTTAACATAAATTGATTGCTGTAAATCTTAGAATCATTAAAATTGATTTTAGATTAATTGCTATTATATAAATGAAAATAGTGATTTTCTTCATTTTTAGAGAATTATTTTTGCATCCTAAGATTAAAATGAGCTTTTGATTTTGATTTAAAATTTTCATATGAGTATGGTTTTAATATTTTTTAGATAAACTCGCAAATAGTCAAATAACCAAAATGGAACAAAGTGACAAGATTAAAATAACAATACATTAAAAATCAACCCTTTTTTCATCTAAGACCAAAACGTAATATGATAATCACCTAGGTTCGTCGTACCAAGAAATGCTACAGTTTATTATCTTCGTTCCTTCATGACAGATAAACACACAAACTCAAAAGATTCACTATTTTTCTTTTCTTATGGAGCAACTCTCAACAATAATGACAAAGTTGATGCCTTATGTGAGAGATTTAAGAATAAGATTAAAGAGGAGAAAGGATTATAAATTCAAGTTACTTCCATGCCTAGCTTTTGATAGATTCTTTACTTATCATCATGTTTTCTATAAAGAAATAAAAATTGTTTTACTTGTTTTTCTATTGATATTCAATTTTTCATATTAACAAGAGCAATAATTAATTAAAAATAAATTGTAATAACTTGTATTGTATGAATGTGCTTTAATTTTTTAATTATCACCTTCATTATTTTATAGACCTATTCAAGATCATCCTTATTAATTTAAGTATAATTTCAATCTATATAAAAAAAAAAGAGCATAAATTATTTACTCTATCAAGAAAGCAAATTTAATTCTTGCAACAATTTATTGGCTTCATCTTTTTCAACTCCTTGTAAATCACTTAATCTTCTCGCCAACTCAATTGCTTTTTATATTTATCCTATTTTCTTATAGTAACGACTCAGATAAAGCAAACATTCTCCTAATTATTTATCATTAACTTGCTCTTCCTCTTTTCTCATTAAATTTAATTAAAATGCATGAACTGCCTTTTGCTCGTATTCCGGACCCATTGCGTGATATAGTTTACCCATTTGATGGATAGCAATGCCCTCCCTATCTTTGCTATTTTCAGCCCGAACATAACATCTTTGAGCTTCGTTTGATTTTCCCATTTTTTAATAGCAGCATCCCATAGCATTCCACATTCTTGAATCTTTGGGACGTGATAAAACAGCTCGACTATAGTAATATAGTGCATAATTATTCATATTTTGAAGTTAATATGTTTGTCCTAGACCATACCAAGCTCTAAAATCTTTAGAATCAATTTATACAGCATTTCTATAAGCTTCAATAGCTCCTGGTATATTTTTCATCTATAAATATTAATGACCCATGAGGGTCCAAGCCGCTAGACATGTTCTATCAAGTTTCAATGCTTTCCTGAAATACACAATTGCTTTTAGATGTTCTCCCATTAATGAGTAATAATTTCCAATTACACAACAAGTTTCAGGATTGTATTTATTATTGTAAAATTCTTTTAAAGCTAAGTTTGCAAGTTCTCCTTGATTTTCTTTGATATATAGTATATTCGAATACGTGTCCATATTTTAAAATCTAAATGGGTCAATGTCTAGCAATTTTTGGAACCATTCCAGACTGATATCGAATTCTATGTAATATGATAATATACATTGATTGTTATAGAAGGAGTGAGCTATCTGATTCATTATGTAGTTTGAATGTTTGAAAAAACAAAGAATTCCGTAATTCAACTCGATACTCATATCATTGCGATATTTTTAAAGACAAAATGAACTGAAATAGAAATTTTTCAGCCAATGATCATTTAGCTCTCGTGTGATTGCATTCTATTATTAATTTTAAATTACTAAATCTTCGGATTATATTATTTTGCACAATTCAATCCAAGCTGACCAAAGATACGGAAATTCATTGAGACATTCTATAAATACTGTTCGTGCTTCTTTGATTCTTTATTGCTCTCTGAGTACAAGACCATATAAATATAGATTGATACCGTGCAATGCACCATTTTTATATAAATTCTTTAAATCTCTTTAAATGTTGTGAATTTCAGAGTGTTGAGCTGGTTTGTTTGTCCCTTAATTTTAATAAATTTCTTCTTCTTTGCGGATGAGCCCGCTCATCCAAAGCGAATAGTAATAGTAAAAAATAAGACTTTGATTATTCGGGAATCTATTACGATAGTCTTTGAGCATATGCGAACATTTTTTATATTAGCGCAATTCAAACAAATTTTTAGCCAATATCAGAACAGTATCAAGAGCTGACTCCCTTTCTCCCAAATTTACATGATATTATTTTTGAACATCAGTGTTGCTATGGATGAAGCTTTTAACAAGAAAGCTCTAATTGATATCAGTTTCTGTTGTTAGACCGAGTAAGAGTTCTCCAATCCTTAATAACACTATTGATACCATTTGGCACTATTGGTGAGTGAGTGTTCTGTGAGATAGCGTAATGCTTCTTGTAGTTCACCGCGAATGGCTGTGAGTCTGGGCATCTTGACTAGAAGTTTATCGTTCTGTAGTAGATTGGGGAATTCTCCCATGCCGATGTTATGATTCATGTGTTTGTCAATTTAAATATTAAATCAAATTATTACAAACTTTCTATTAGTTCATAATATCTATAATCCCACATGCAGGCATAAAGTAAAGTTGATAAATCAAACGCCCTTAATGTCTTCGAGACAAAACTTATTAAACGTGATTCTGCTAATAAAATATCGGCTGCTGATGTGTTCAATGAGTTTTTGTATATTGGAGATGACAAAGGTAATCATCAGCTTATGCAGGAAACATTTATTCTTATCCGATTCGGGCTAATGATCCTTAAATTATTGCGAAATCAACCAATGAACAGTTCAAAAACATTTCGAAGTATAAAATTGATAAATTGCAATGCTATGGAGCTATTTCTTCTGTATTTGCACTTTCTGATGAGAAACTATATGTTATTGATTCTGCATTGAGAAAGCCAGAACCTATCGCCACTAAAGTAAAAATAAATATAATAAAGGTTCATGATTTTGCCATCAATTAATTTTCAGGAAAAGATGCCAAGGATAAAGATAGCGTCATTCATTCGATTGCAGTCGTATCGAAGAAAAAATAGGGGTATATTATCTTTTTGAATCCTCAAACCAAAAAATTTGAAGAGTCAAAAAAGTTTGCACTCAATGAGCTGCCGGTCAATATCGGATTTTGTGGTAGTCATATTATTTGTTCATATAAGAAAAATTATGAGTCCTACAATGTTTAGAAAAACTTTGCCTTAGCCAAAGGGTTTATAGAAACAAAGGCACCTTTTTTTAAAGTGACTGGTAGTAATGAAGTAATATTTTTCATGGATGACATTGGTCTATTCATGAGCCCTGAATTCCAGCCGAAACAAAAAGATAACATAACTCTCACGAATGGCAAGCCAGTGCTTTAAATTGCAAACACTGGTACTTATAGTTTAATACTTTGTGAAGGAATTCTACAAATTTACTCGACTTGTAATAATTATGTCATTTAGATGATCAAAAGAGATTTACTTTTGTGCAGGAGATTATTTTGTCTCCTTTGATTAGAGGAATTACTTCTAATCGGCCTTTTATTTTTGGAAATAATTAGCTTCAGTTTTTATTTGAAATTCCTTATTAGATTCAAATTAAATCACTATTGGAGAGATGCAGAGTGGATGAAGCTTTAGCTTTGTTGATTCAAAATATTGGCCCAGACAATTAGCAAAAGATATAATAGCTTAAAATCAATGCAGTTTGGCCTCTGATTCGTAAAATGCAATTCTAGAAAGCAAAATAAATATTAAAGACTGTCAATTTTGATATCAGATAATTAGTGCTTTTGTATCCTGAATTAGCCAGCCTTGATATTGAATCTTTGAAGAATGTTCGTCCCTAAAAGTATCTCAACACTCTAATAATTGAATTTATAAATTAAAAAGCTACAAAAGGAAAAGATGATTAAACTGACTTAAAAAAGAAATCAAAGTATTTCCTAAAAGATATACTAGACTATAAAAGATAATATTACTTATCTCGAAGCAACATGTTCAAAGTTAAAATTCAATTTAACACTTCCAAAAACTCATTAATCAAGCAAAAACTCAATCAGGCAACACCATAAGAATTACTTTAAATTATTGATTTTTACATCATTAGATGGTTCCTTGATATGAGTATGTTTAATCAACTCTAAGCTTTCTTTACCAATAATCCAAACATTTACTGCAAGAGAATGTTTTCAGAATTTTAAACCATTATTAAGAACAATGCCAAATTGGTTGATTTTCCTACTTTGAAACCCAGATTTTTTGCAGCTTTTGAAAGAAGTGAAGAAGCTTATTAGAGTTGGAAAATTGTGGCTGAAAGTAATCAAAAAGAAGCTTTAATTAATATGGCCTGCGAGTAGTCTGTCAAATTGCTTACCCAATTCTAAGATAAAAGAGAAGTATATAAAAAACTACTTTGGATCTTAAAGAAAAGACCAGAAATTGGTATGAGTTTCTTCAGTAAGGTTGATATCAATTTCATCCAACCGGATGAAGTAATTCGTAATTTTTAACAAGATAAAAATGAAAAATATCTTTAACTCTATCTCGAGACTATCGTATTCGAGAAAAAAACATAAATTTAAACTTATCATACTAAACTTTTGTTGCTATATCTGGAAGGAATATTTAAAATTCAACCAAAATAGAGCAAATAAGAAGCTAAAACACAGGAATTTGCTGAAAAAATTACAAAAATGAGAAAATTACTTCGCAGTCCTTAAGCAAAATATGCTTCATAGCCAATTCTTAAAAAAATTGAAAAATGTGAATGGCTGCTATAGGATTAAATATATCTTTATTCTCGCGAAAAGCGTCATGAATAAGCCTTAAAGAAATATCTAAACAAAAATATGACAGCCTAAGCCGAATAATATTGCAAAGCAAATCGAGATGGCACTCTGACAATATACTTCAAACTTCAACTCGCAATGTACAAATCATATGAAGCTTCCAAGAATAACACTCACATCTTACTGAAAAAGGACATTATTACTTTGCTAAAGAAATATGCAAGCGATCCTTAGTTAGACTCAATTACAGTTCTGGAGATGATTCCGGATACTTGGTTGTTGAGTGATGTTGAAAGCGGTATTTATCAGTTTTTAGAGTCAGCAATTATTCATACTCTTCATTAAAAGAGAGCGACTTATACATCAAAGCATTTATCAGAAATGGATCTACTTAATGTTGAGTACAATCTTATCCAAGCCAAAAGAGCATATCTGCGTTTTACCTTCAAGAAGAAATGTTGCATTTGTGATACTCCTATTTCAGATAAGGTACTGCTTATGTTATATAGTATTTTGTTGTTTACCCAAACGCAAATGTATGTCATCAGGCCTGCGTTAAGAAAGAAAAGAATACAGTTTGCCCAGTCACCAAACAAGATTTTTAAAAAACATTCAAGTATTGATTTATGTATTATTCAAAAAGAATTAGATGTTCATAGATATACAATCAAACTGCACTAAGCTATGCCATTAAATCTTAGACATTTTATTATTATGAAATTTTGACTGTCTCAACTTTCTTTGGCTATTCTTTTGTGTTGTCTGATACTATTTCGATTCCCCAATCGTTTGCCTTGTGCTAAGCTACTTTCTTTTATTTTTTTGGTCTTTCGATTTTATTTATTAAAATAGGGAGCTCTCCATTTTTCTTTTTCAATTGATTCTGCTGACAAGTCGGCTCCTTGCATTAAGGATTAATTGCGATTTTATAGGAAGAGAAGAAATCACTTTGAGCATTATAAGATAGACAATAAGAGAGTGTTCCGAAATTTAACAAAAATTTTAATGTAGCTTGACATAGAAATCCTGCAATAATTCCCATAGTAGTAGGCAAACTCGCCGCGCAAACTCCTTCTCTTTTAATGGTTCCTTCAGTACCTTCAGCAACCGCAAGAGGACTAGCACATCCAAAACATCCAGTTTCTCCAGGCACCAAAATTTGAATATGACCTGATAGAGCACTTTCAGACACCCCTGACTCGAACCATATCTGATTAACTCTATTACATATGGCATTGACTGTCATACGAGCACTATAATTATCGACACAGCTGAGTACCAAATCAATGGGTCCATTTGTAAGACTGCCAGTTTCAACTCTATTCTTCACATGTTAATATCCATCTTGTGTTGTTATATTCATATCATATGCTTCAATGATAATGTCAGGATTTACTGATGATAATGTTTATTTAGCCGCTTGTACCTTTGAAAATCCTATTTGAGATGGTGTGAAGAATAGTCTATTCATGTTTGCTAGTTCTACTTTGTCATAGTCATAAATTATTAATTTACCAATGCCACATCTGGTTAACATTTCAGCTGAGACTGATCCAATTCCTCCAACTCCCACAATAAGGACGCTTTTTAATTTGATGTCCTATATTACTAAGAAATTACTGCATAATTTTATACTATTCCCATCTTTTTCAGAGCCATCAGTCTGCTATAAGGATTGTCATCTTTGACAGTTTCGCTCATTCCGTATTTAGAGTAGGATTTGGATACTATTTATGTGATTTGATTATCGATTCTCTTTCGTTCTTGCATAAGTTTTTCAATTAGTATTTTTTCCTCCTCCATTTGATATTGAAATAATTAATATATGCTGAATACACGTTGATGAATAATTAACTATATTTTTCAGATTGACAATCAGATTAATTCTTTTTTTAGATTTGCAATATCTTTTAGTAGCTCTTCTTTACTTTTCTTTTCAATTTGCTATAGTTTTTCCTTTATATAATTTTTTTTGAGGTAGTTCGTATTTTAAAATTTCTTCTAAAGCAAAGCGCCAAGTAGTATTAAGTTGTAAACTTTCAGTTCTTAGAGCTTAAGTTAGTTCAATAATCCTTTGTGGAAGGCTTATAATTTGGATTTCATTATTTATTGAAGAGCTTCATTATAGGTTTATTCCACATCGAAGGTTCCATCGCGTACATCGTCAATTAGCACCCAAATATCCTTTAACTCCTTTACAACAGCAATGCATTCTTCTTTCTTTTGTAGTTCGGCTAATTTTGGCAATATTTTATTTTTAATTTGATCCAAATTGAAATTATATTTATGTTAGAACAGATTTCTGTACTTGTCTAATAATAAATCAAATTATTGATTTTATTATTCGATTAATTCTTCATCATCATCGTCGCTTACTTTTATTCTTTTGTATTTCAAGTTTCTTATGAGTTTCTTTATATGGCAGAGATATTGACAAATACAAAGAAATTCAATAATGTACTTGAATTCACTGTGAATACCTATGACTTTTTGAGTAAAATTTTCGCTTATTTTAAGTAAAATTTGATATTTTTATTGGAAAAACATTAGAAGCATTTAAAGACGGCCGATTTTAGTATTTTCATTGAGGCTGTGGACAGTCTTATTTTTAATTTCCTCTTACATTTTATCATAGACTTTTTTCAATTTTTCAAGTACTTAGTGGAAAGTGGGTCTTTTCTTTGGATCGTAGGTGAGCATAAAGTTAGTAAAATATTCCCAATTTGGATGAAACTTGCTATCCAACTCAACTCTTTTCTCCCCAATTTCATATAAATGCCACTATTTTCTTAGATCATCAAAAGTCTAATTTACTCCAAAATTACTTTGACTCCTTGAAATAATACTTTTTGAGTTAACATCTCGTATAGTATCATTCCTGCACCCCAAACATCACATTTTTAAGAATAAGCTTCGTCATACTTATTTAGATAAACTTAAGGACCAGCGTATAGTGGAGTACCCATCTGTCCAGTTACAAAAATACTGTTTCCAGTATCTCTGGCCAATCCAAAATCGCTGATTTTCACATCTTGGTCTAAACCGATCAAAACATTATCTGGCTTTAAATCTCTATGCATCGTTCCTGAATAAATTTTGAAATACCTTTGGCATTCATGTAGCACATACCTTAAATCATTTGTCTGAATAGTTTTAGAACCTTAATTTATTAAATTCCTTCATTGATGAGGTCAGTGAGGGTACCATTTGGACAAAATTCAATGAACATATATACGCTTTCCTATTTTTTTTAGAAACCGTAGTATCCCATGATATTGGGATGAATGAGTGATGACAGAGTCATGAGTGTTTCAACTTCTCTTTCATATCCTTCTCCTTGCATAGTTTTAATGGCGACTATACAATCGCGTTTGACTGAATACCCTCTGAAAACCTAACCAAAACAGCCTTTTCCTAGTATTCCATCTGGATCCAGATATATATCATCATTGAGATTAATCCAAGTTGATAGTTTACTCTTCTATACTTTTGCCATGAACTCTTAATGTATGCAAAGATTTATAAAAATAAAACAAACAAAAAACATAACTTTTAAAATATAAGTTTAGCATATTAAAATTGTCTAAAAGATGACCATCAGCAAATATATAGAAAAATGGCAGGACTATGTAAATCATAAATCATTCATTCTAATATTATTTTTTTCTTTGTTTATCATAGTTTTATGGTTCTTTAAGAGGTCCTGATTGATTGTCTTTTAGACGCAATTAAATACTGATTAGTTGTGTATATTGGTGGTTGTCAATCCTGATGATATTTGATTTAATTTTTTAATAATAATTCAGAGGAAATGTCGCTATTCCGTTCTGCCTCAATGAAGTACTACGAGATGTATATCCCAAAAGAAGATGCATACAGTGTCATCTCTAAGCTTGCTCCCGAATCGTTCATCTAATTTTTGGACGCTGCTGCCAGTAATTTTCATAAGCCCTACTACAACTCGATAAGACGTTGTGAGTAGGTGATCCATAAAATTGATTTGATTCTCAGAGAAGTTAGAAAATTCAAAATTGAATTGCCTCCTCTTCCTATAGTCTAACAAGTGTTTGATAGACATAAAAAACGTAAGATATTCATGATTCAGTTCTCGATGAAAGGAAAATTACGGAGTTAGCTCACTTAGATTTAATGTAAGAGGAAATTGAAAAAACCTATGCAAATTTGGATGAATCCATTAAGTCTTTGGCTACATCTCAAAAGCAGATTGTTGACTTGGAGGACTATAAATATCTATTGTTTAAGGCAAGATAAATCTTTGGTGGAAAGCGTGAAGAGGATGAGTAGGGAGTTGATTTCAGTAAGACAACTCTTTAACAGTTAAGATTGGTGAATGTTTCAGGAATCATCTTCTCCAAAGATATGCTGAAGTTTACCAAAATGATTTTCAGGGCCACTAAAGGGAACAACATTCTCTATACGTTCAATATTCCCAATGATTATCCCACTGTAGAGCCCAGAGTCGCCTTTGTTGTCATTCTAGAGTCTGGCTCCAATATTTTAAATAAGGTTAATCGTATTTGTGATACTTTTTACGCCAAAAAATATACCTTGCCAACTAATAAAGACTAAATTTTCTAAAAAATTAAAGGAATTTAAGATACTATCAATGACACTAAACAACTTTGTGGCATGACATAGAAAAAATTAAAAGAAGATTTAGCTCATTCAGTATAAATTTCGGACTATGGCTATTCAAGATTTTAAGCCTATCGTGTTTTATTGGAAAAGTAAGCCATTATCTTTCATACTCTCAATCTCTTGTAAGAGCGTTATAATTCAATGATTGCTAAAATTTGGGTTCCTGAAGACAAAAGAGGATTACTTTTTAAACTTCTCCCTTCAGTAGTTACAATTCAAGACCCCGAAACAAACTAAAAGCCTCCAACATTCTTCTAAGTCAACGAATTTACAGCTCCTTTCCAATAGATTGTCAACACTTATGGTATTCCTCGCTATCAATAAATAAACCCCGGACTGTTCGCAATTCCCATTTTCCCTTTCTTGTTCGGTATTATGTTTGGAGATATTGGTCATGGTGGAGTTGTTCTCTGTTTTGCTCTCTGGCTAATTTATAGTAAATCAGGTAAACAGTTCTTGCCTGATGTTTACAATGTTCGGTATCTCTTCTTGATGATGGGTAGTTTTGCTTTCTTCTGCGGTTGGATTTACAATTAATTTTTCTCAATTCCTTTGAATATTTTTGGATCATGCTATGGCCCAGCTCTTCCTGAAGAATTTGCTTAAAAAATAGAAGGTTGTGTTTATCCTTTCGGATTTGATCCCAAATGGATTCGATCATCAAATGAGCTCAACTTCTTCAACTCGTACAAAATGAAATTCGCAGTTATAATAGGTGTTATTCAAATGACTGGAGGTACTTTTATTTTAATGCAGCTATCTTCTTGAAAATGTTAAACACTCTTTATTTCAAAAATTACATCGATTTCTTCTTTGAGTGGCTTCCACAACAAATTTTCTTTTTCTGCACTTTTGGATATATGTGCATTTTGATTATTTTCAAGTGGACTATTCATTGGGGTTTCGAAAGAGCCACCTCATAGGCTCCTTCAATTATTGGCCAGATGATAGCTCTTCCCCTGAAACTTGGTTCAACAGAAGGAAAACCTCTATGGGATATCTAATCTCAAGAATCTCTACAATATCATCTACTTTTGATTTCTTTAATTTGTGTTCCTTGGATGCTAATCTTTAAACCACTTATCCTTTGGTGGAGAATGCCTAAAGTTGTTGTTCATGAAAAAGAAGTAATTGATGAGAACATTGAAGAGCCACTCAATGAAGATAAAAAACCAGTTGAAAAGACTCCAGTTCGCAGTAAAGAACAGCATGGAGATGAACATGACGATATTAGTGAGATCGCTGTTCATCAGATTATCGAAACCATTTAGTTCGTTTTGGGATGTATATCCAATACTGCATCTTATCTCCGTCTATGGGCTCTGTCTTTGGCTCATGGTCAGCTTTCCAAAGTTTTCCTATAAAAAACAATTGGAGGAGGTATTCAGAGTTCAAACACAATCATTATTGCAATCGGCATGTATTTCTTCTTTAACATTACGATTGGTGTGATTATGGGCATGGATACTATGGAGTGTTTCCTGCATGCACTTCGTTTGCAATGGGTGTAGTTCAACAGTAAATTCTTCAAGGCTGACGGTCATGCATTCAAACCTTTGGCTTTGACCCTTCCCATCCAGCAAAAGATAACTAAGATTAGACAATAGGAAGAGGAAGATTGATTCTAATGTCATTTGATATAATATGTACTTAATAAATTTATGGAGTGAGACTGGGCAGTTATTTGTTTATATTATAAATTTTACTATTATGCTGAGGTTGAAATCTAAGAGCGAGATGATGACTAATATTGAGCATGATTAGTTGAGAGAACATGTGTAGATGTTGGTGGAGAGTAAGTAAGTTGTTATAAAGAATCTGAGGAAAATATTAAGGAAAAAATTATGAAGCAGCAAGAAAAATAAGCCAGGATTGAAGCATTGGAAAACGAATTTGTGGAATGGGCTGTTAAAAAAGAAAATAAGATACATTAAAAATTGATGAAATCGAATAAAAATAAAGATGAATATTTAGGAAAAATAGTTAAAAAATGTAAATAGCATGATCGATATTTGGGCTAAAAATTGAAAAACTATCAAAAAAAGACGAGAGCGAGTTTGAAGGCTGCTTGGAAAAAGGCAGAGTAGTTAAACAATTAGCAAGAACAAAGAACCTTGCTTAAGCATTCTCAAGATAATTCTATTTCTAAATTGTAAAATACAGACCAAATGGGTCAATCTCATTAAATTCACACCAGATTTTTAACTCAAGATTATCATGATCGATAAAGAGAATATTTATCTGTATCTTTTGCAAACCCACCAAAAAATAAAAATAATGCATAAAAAGATAATTTTGGATAAATTAATAAAAGCAAAAGACAATTAAAATAAATCAGACCTATTTAGATAAATGAAGGATAGTCCAATGAGTTAGCATAAAATAATAAATTAGCCATTTAAATCAAACTTAAAGAAACTTTTGCACGATTTAAGCAAAATATTGATAAATAGGAGCAATTAAAGATACAACAGCTTGGAGAACGACTTGAAAAAATAGAAAAAACGAGAGTACAAATCACTATATTTAGAATAAAAAACTAGAAATATATAAAAAGAAGAAAGAAAAATATTAATTTGATCGTTAGACTGAATAAATTAGCAAAAAACAAAAAAAAAAGACAACTCATGCTGCGAGAATGCACAGTTAATCTGTAATTTATTAAAAACGAACAGTAGATCGATCATCTGCTACTCGTCAAAAAAGATAGTAGCTTTTGCAACAGCACATTCAAAACGGTTCTGAATATCTCCAACATTAAAAAATTAAATTTTTAAAAACACACTTAGCAAAGCAAATTGCAAACTCAGCTATATAGAAAAAACTATATTTTGAAAGACTCAATCATTGAAGTTTATTTCAGTCTTACTGTTTATATTTGTCACCTATATTTGTTTATTTCATCCTAAAATTTAATTCATAGGGTTAACTTTTTGGAAAACATTGATTAGAAGAATAGTTGTGAAACATAGAATGTTTATTTTATTTTTAGGTCTAAAATTAAAAACCATAAATTATGTTAACGACTCTACTCTCAAGTGAAGTCTTGGGCTATTGCCTTTAAACTTACTATCTATTCTCTTTTCTATTTTTATCTAAGAGTATTAGAGTTATATCGAATTTATACTCTATAGCCAATAAATAATATTTCATTTAGAGATGTTTTTCAGTAATTATTCCTAATTTCTGGAGTCATAGTCCTAAATTGCAGTCTATCACCGTCCAAACTGCACAGATCCCTTTATAAACAGCTGCAATTAAGTAGCAAACAACATCATGAAATCTCAACATGATCTTGTTTTTTACTCATAGTTCACTTAAATCATATCAAAACGCCTCCTCTCTCAAGCATATCCTCCTACCTTTCTGTTCCATAATCCCTTCTGCCCTATTTGCCTTAGATTCGTGAGAAGTGATTGCGCATTCATCACTTGTTTCATTAACAACTAAAGAAATTATCTCATTCATCAGGAATGTTTGTATAAAGAAAATGCTTATGGTTTGCGGAATGTAGGAGAAATTATAGAAAATAAACTTGCAATCGAAGAAATCAAGTTTGCACAGAATCGGCGTTTCGACTTGGGGTTTGATAATCGCTTTTTTTTAGTTGAAATCACGCTATCCCACCCCATCAACGATAAAAATTACTTTAAACTCAATCGTAAGGTATCCTTGGCCAGAAATCATTTTTTCTTCCCAATCGATTAAAAATAAATTAATTCCGTTTCTCCAAACATACTTATAATCCCACTCACTGATTTTCATATTACCATCAATATTCAAGAAGTTGGAAAAAAGGACAATCGATACAAATTCACAAAATATGTCTCTCTCAGAGGAGTTAGGTCCCGAAAAAGAATTCAAGTTAGAACTGAAGGTTTATAATTATAGGCTGAAATAATTGAGGGAAAAGAATAAAAATAGAAGTTAACTGAACAAATGAATTTTAAGTATAGATATCCTATTGATTTGCCAGTTCCAATGTTGAGAATATTTGGCTTTCAAGTAAATCTGCCTGAAGAATTTGAGTAATCCTAAGAAGAAGAATTTGTGATTGATAGTAGCTCAACCATTGCTGAATTATTGACTGAAAAAGAAAGTTAATCTGAATCAACCATTCGTACATCTGGACCAACAAATTCCAAACATAAATTTAGCTTTAATGACTCAAACAGTTCAAATGAAAGCCCCGCCGCATAAATATAAAAAATTGAACTTCATAAATTGATCAGCAGCGATACACTAGTAGCTTATATCCAGAACAACAATCAATCTAGATTATTTCAAACTTTCCTTGAACTTTGCAGTCCAATATAAGTTGCAGAAGTGATTGCTAATGTTGGACCTAAACTACCTTAACTTATAATGCATGAATATGGTAACTATATGGTTCAAAAATTATTTACTGTTTGTTCTGATTATCAAAGGATATAGATTTTACAGATGATTTATTGCAATATCGGAGAAATTGTTCGGAATAAACAGGGAACACATACTTTACAAGCATTTGTTGGATTTTTCACTCTTCATTAGGAATTCGAATTAATAGTGATGTATCTTAGAGAAGATTACTACAATCTATGCAAACACTCCAATGCTACCTATTTTGTGCAAAAAGTAATCAAAGTTTTTCCTCTGTAGTATACTCTTCAATTTTTTCAACATACTGTTTAAAATTTACTGGCCTTTGCCTTGGACAAAAATGCAATGTGCGTAATCAAACACATGATGAGAAGATTGAGAGAGTTAGAAGGGAAATATGTCGAGCATGATCAGGTAATTGACATTGTGAGAAAACAGTTGATTACTAATGTTACTTTTAGTGTCGATTAGCTCATTATGGACAGTTTTGGAAATTATGTTATTCAGTTTTGCTATGAACTTTTTGATCTTGATAAATGTGCAGGAATTACCTAGAGAATTTTATCTAAATTTTCACACTATGCAGTAGGAAAATTTTCAAGTAATGTTCTATTAAAGTGTATTTCGCTTTATTGGAAAGACAATAGTTTTACTTCTGTATTGCGTAATCTGTCAAACTCTCATGTTATTGAGATATTTCGCAATAAAGATGGAAATAAAATTTTGTTAGAGCTCATGGAAAGACAAGAAGGCACTGAACTTTGGGATCGACTGTATTCAGTATTAATCCAGTTATAGTCAACTCGTTATTATCATGATCGATGGGGAGTGTGCTTAGGAAGCAGAAGTGGTCAAGTCGGTTCCCGTTTATCTAGCTTTCCTGAAGCAAGGAAAAAGCATGACTATTGGAGGTCATGACATACAGTAATGATAGTATACAATTCTTTAAGTATTGATTTTTTGAAAAATATAAAGTTATCATCTGAAAAATGTTTTTTAATAAGATGTCATCTTCTTCTTGTCCTTTGGACCATTGTCACTTACTAGCTACAATTGACGCATTTTTTAAGATTTTTGTGGAGGTATTTATAGCTTCCTTTTGGGGATGTTGGCTTAATTGTAGCTTAATTTTTTTTCAGGAATTAAATCATATATTTTTGGCTATTTCTCTTGTTGTGATGATCTACGAAATGCTGAAATAGTTCTCTTATTTGATGCTTTTTTATCTTTTTCTTTCAAGTCAGGATGTTGAATTGTTTCTGGAGCTGGAGCATCAGCAATAGAGTAATAGTAACTGTTAAATAGTTCCTGAAATTCAGGTTTACGAAGAAGCAATGAATTTTTTTAAATAAGTTAGGCTTCTTATTCATCTTATATGGTTATTTGCTCATCTTGATCAAAGTTACTTTTCTTCATCATTGGAATAAAGGGAGATTCTATATCTTTAGTTCGTAATTTTTACCAGTTCAATCCTTTTAACCACGGATGACTTTTAATTTCAGAAATACCATTAAAACCCAGCCTATTTTATGGCTTACGTTGTATAAGTTTATTCACAAAATCTGCAGATTCCTAACTCCAGTCTTCGGGAATATCATTCTATTTGAGTTGAATTTGCTTGGCCAGCATCAAATCCCTAATTTAATTTCTAGAACGCCCGTTATATGGTCTCTGCGTTAATTATCATCTTACTCGTCCAGTCATCAGCTCGAAGGCTATGACTCCTAATGCGAAATAGTCAGAAACGAAGCTGTGGTTCATGCGACAGATGACTTATGGGGCTAAGTTTTATTATATGTTTACACATGTAGCCAGGAGTACCGCTGGTGTCACATGAATTGTTGAGTTTATAAGTTCTAGCAATGCCTAAATCTGTAATTCTGATATATCCCCGAGAATCGAGTACTAAGTTTTAAGGCTTGATATCTCTATGAATTATTTTGTTTAATAATAAATCTTATAATCCAAGGATGATAGAAGCGATAAAAAATTCTAACTCAAAGCAAACTTACTTGACTGAATTTAATTGAATACTTTGTTTCCTATATGAAAACGTAAATCTCCTCCTTCCATCAGATCCAAAACCAGATAGAGTGTATCTCTATCTTGAAAAGCATAATGCATGTTTACAATAAATGGAGATGTGAATTGAGAAAGTAGAACTCTTTCATTCATTACACTTTGAACACTCTTTTTCGTCATTACTCTAAATTAAAATATGACTACATTGATTTAAGCATTTCTTTCATAGCATACTGATTTTTCGTTTTTTTATGTTCTACTTTCCACACCTTACCAAACCCCCCCTTTCCGATTATATACATATAGTTAAATAAATTTTTCTAGGCACGCACATTTTAAATTCCTTACATGCAACTTCTCTTTTTGATTGGTTTTTTAAGTTGCTAACCACTGCTGTCTTTACATTACTTCTTTTGTCGTTGACAGGCTAAATATTTTGTATCTTCCAGCTCAAATCTGGTCTATTCTTGTGTTTCTACGAGATAGTTATCAGTGAGTTTAGGATGGATGCTATATAGTTCAAGATTGGATAGATCGACTTTGGATGATTTTTTTATTAATTGATTGAGAGAGTTTTTTTTACTTGGAATTTCATCTTTGGATTTGCGTTATTTGCTGAGTATGGTTTATTTGGAGTCTTTATTGTTTTTAATTTTAGTGTTGACTTAGTTGAGATGGCCATTGATTTCCTTGTAGATGATGGAATTGACGTAGTTGGTGCGTTTGGGGGGTTGGATGGTACGTGTTTTTTTAAGGTCATAGAAATTGGTTGAGTTTTTCATGTGATGCAACTGTTTAATTATTCAATTTCACATAATCTGACCAAGGTAGTATTTTTAAATTAAATTATTCAGGTATGATGTTCAGTGCAAAAAATGAAAGGCATTTCGAGCTGAAGATGTTAAACTTTTGATTAATATGGTGAATTACAAATAAATTAGAATATTTCTGTAATTGTAACTTGTCTCAATACTATATAACTTCGTATTTGTATTTGAAAAATAGGGGTTGGGGTTGGGGTTGGGGTTGGGGTTGGGGTTGGGG
>DYPS01000212.1 GCA_020719775.1 Desulfosporosinus sp.
TGATACTCTTTGATTTTCTTTTCATGATATTCCAAATCAAATAATCCTACCATTTGCTAAACCTTTATGATGATGTGTGTTATAGCTTTTACCTAAATTGTTGTTTTGGATTGGTTGGGTGGTTGGGTTTTTAGAGGTGGCCTTAAGATAAAAATTCATCTTTCCTGCATATTCGGGTTTAAATTTTCCTACTTTTAACTCTACAGCCACCAATGCGTTGAGTTTTCTGTGAAAAAACAAAAGATCTATATAGTATTCATTCTCTCCCAGTAGTAATTTGTATTGACTGTCTATAAAGCTAAATCCATAACCAAGTTCTAAAAGGAACTTTTTTATATTTTCTACAAGCTTATTTTCAATTTGTCGTTCATAGGTGTTTTTTGCCACCCCCATAAACTCTAAATTGTATTCACTTTTGATAATATCTTGAGCAAGCTCTGACAACTCCGCAGGCAAAGCGATTTCAAAATTATTTGTTTTTGTTTCTACCTTGTCTCTTTCAAAAAGATTTGTTTTAATATGGTGCATCAGAACATTTCTATTCCAACCATATTCAATACAATTTTTTAGATAATACTCTTTTTGTATGTCATCTTTGCATTTCGTAAATATGACAATATTAGAACCCCAAGGAATTTCTCCAACAAACTGTTGGAGATTTAAATTGTTTTTATAGGAATTAAAAAATTGTCTCATGTACCATAGGTTTTGTGCAGAATAGCCACTCTTCTCCCAAATTCATCTATAAGGCTCTTTGACATCTCTTCTACGACTGACTTTCCCCATCCTAAAGCTTCTTGTTTTTCAACTATAGATTTACCTATTTCCATATAAAGCCCTATCATTAGTCTATTGGCTGAGAGTATTGCCTTTAATTTTGCACTATATATTTTTTGCTTGATATCCACTACAAAGTTTTTAAATTCGCGGTTGTCTATTGTTTTCATTTTTTGAGGTCTTGCAGGAGTTGTTTCATAGGTGGATTCCTTATTTTGATACGTTTTAAAATATTAGCTTTGATAATATCAGCTTTATTTCGTGCTAAATGAATAGGCTTTATTTCTGTTTTTCGATTTTAAATTACAAATATCGCTTCACAAAATCACAACTACGG
>DYPS01000213.1 GCA_020719775.1 Desulfosporosinus sp.
AACCCCAACCCCAACCCCAACCCCAACCCCAACCCCTATATGTTTCAATAAAAAATATTTATTCAAACTAATCATCATATTGCTATTCATGTACTTTATGATCAAATCAAATTTGAGCAGGGGTTACTCTCTAAATTATCAATATATTTTGACAATACTTAGACAAACTTTAGTTTTTTATTGTTGCTAAGTCGGATAATATATATACGGATAACTTAGGGGTTAATATTTAGATTAAGCATATTTTAATTAATCATGATCAGAAGACTCTTTACCACCCAAATCTTCTCCAGAATGACCCTTAGCCTTGCAGCTAGACTCAGCACTCGTGAGGACTTCGTCTAAAAGCTCAACAGCCAAAAATACTATGATATCTTAGGTACTTCTTTTAACATGCAGGCCTACCCTAAAAACCGGCTAACCCTTTCACAGAAACCGATCTTCACAAAGCCTATATTTCTCAGATGAAGAAGTTTCATTCTGACAATTACACTGATGAAAAAATCAAGAAGGATCATGAGGAGATTTCAAAGTGCATCATTTCAGCCTACAATCATCTGTGCAAGCCAATCCAGAGCAATAAAGAATCCCCAGAAAACGCAGAGGATACTGTGTTTAGTGTCTAGAATTAAGTGGCTCAAGCCCTCTTCAGCAAAAGCTACAATGATATCAAACACACCTTATATGCTATCGGGAATTAGGAAATGAGAGCGAAGTTTCTTTAATAACTTAAAAAGAAAAAAAGTGTAAGACAAGATAATGATTACCACGAGGAAAAAATATCTAATCCAACTGGTGGCGCAAGCAGTGCAAGCAAAAACTTCGCTGCTGCTGAAGAACACGCATCGAAGAATTCTGCTGCTTTAAAACTGATGGCAGTTTTGTTCTTTTGCGGATTGGCTTTAATTCCTTGGTTGTCAGGCAAAGATAAGAAAAAACTATAGATAAAAGATGATAAATAGGTTCATCACTATACCGATTAAGAGTTATAGATCATTGTTGAAAACACTGAAAAACAAAGTACAAAGTCTTTCTAAAAGTTTAACGATCAACTCAATAAAAAAAGACCATACATGCTTCGTTATCCCCCCAGCAAGGATCCTGATATCTTCGA
>DYPS01000214.1 GCA_020719775.1 Desulfosporosinus sp.
TTAGTTAGCCGTTTTGTTTGTCCTTTGCTCATTGCAATAGTCCTTATCAAAATAATTTTACGAAGGTTGCCGATTTACTAATGTAATTTCTTTAAGTACCGTATCAATATTGGCATTTTTTATCAAACGATATTCGGGTAGAAATAAATTTGGTTGAATTTGACCAATATGTTTGTCTAAATAATCGTGCAATTTATTATCCGAATCTACTAATAGTGAATGTCTTCGTTCTTCTATGCAGACACGCCCAGTTGTTCCTGAACCAGCAAAAAAATCAAGAACAATTGAACCTTCAAAAGACAATGCTTTAACAAAACGCCGAATAAGTTCAACTGGCTTTTGCGTTAGATGACCAACTCTTTCTGTGGAATTTCCATTTAGCCTTCCTATTTCCCATACATTTGTGGGATTTTTCCCTTTATCAATGCTTTCAGGGTTAAGACGCTTATCCTTTTTGTACAATTCTTTTGTCTCATCATCAAATGGCACTCTAACAGAATCTAAATCGAAATAGTATTTATTTGTTTTAGAAAGCCAAACCGCTTCTTCATGTCTGTTGGCAAAAAAACGATGTGCGCTCATGCCGTTCTTGTAATACCAAATAACGAGATTAACAAATCGTAAATCTGTTTTGTGGCGAGTATAGTGTAAGATTTCAAGAAGGTCGCCTTTCTTTAAGTCTTGATATTGAAATCCCCCAAAAATAACGCAGTTACCAGAGTCGGATAACACACGATAGATTTCATCTAACCATCTTTTTGCCCAATCAAGATAATTATGAAAAGTATCCCAAGTATCTAAATCAAGATTATATGGGGGGTCTATCAATATTAATTGAACTGATGAATTAGGTAATGTTTTCAAAAAGTCAACAGCGTCTTGAATAAAAATGCCATGAATTGTATATGGCGCATTAATCTCTGCAACTGCTGAACTATGTACTCCCCCATTCTTTTTTAGTTGATTCATCGTCATGTGTGCGCTATTAAAATGTGATTTATTGCTCATCTTGTATCCTCCTGAACATTATAAAGCAAAACTCGACCCCTATCCCGCGCATAATGTTTGATTTGTTTACCTTGTTGTGCAAGACAGGGGTCTAACGGTTTGCGTT
>DYPS01000215.1 GCA_020719775.1 Desulfosporosinus sp.
GGCTATAGTCTAAATTAGTGTTGGTATTTTGCTATCTTAGCATCAAATTTTATGCTATGGAAAATAGAATACAAAAAATAAAGGGTTTATACTCTGGTTTATCAATTGATGAAAAGCATCAACTAATAATAGATTTAATGAATGAACAGATTCTGCAGCCTGAAGAAGACAGTATCGAAACAAACCGACGTCATATTCTAAACAATAAACAGGGTGGATGTCCCTATTGTGAAAGTAAACATTACTATAAATTTGGGTTTAAGAGTAATAGCCAAAGATATCGTTGTAATATTTGTAAAAAAACCTTTACAGAATATACAGGCACATGGGTTTCACACATACATAAAAAAGATATGTTGAACAGCTACTTTGATGAAATGAAGATGGAAACAAGTCTCGATAGTATTACTGAAAATCTGGGAATTAGTAAACAAACAGCATTTAATTGGCGACATAAAATATTATCCGGTCTTCAAAATAACGACAAGGCCAATTTTAATGGAATTACTGAAAGCGATGAAACCTTTTTTCTACAATCAGAGAAAGGAAAAAAGAAAGAAGATGCGAAGCCTCGTAAGCGAGGAGGAAAAGCATCTAAAAGAGGAATAAGCAATGAACAGGTTGCTGTTATTGTAACTACGGACAGGAAGAATGAGCTTGATATGACCGTAGCAACCATGGGACGTATAAGTAAAAAAGATATCCAAGATACTATCGGTTTCAGGATAAATAACCATTCAATTTTATGTAGCGATGCACATCGAAGCTATTCTGCTTTCGCAAAGGAAAAACAAATTGAACACCATAAATTGAATGCTAGAAAAAAGCAATATGTAAAACAGGTAATATATCACATACAGCATGTAAACTCTATTGATAGTCGCTTGAAATCATGGATTCATGAAAAATTCATCGGAGTCTCAAGCAAATATCTTCAAAAATATCTAAATTGGTATAGATTTAAGGAAACTATAACGGACGATGCAAATTTCATGAAGGAAATAATTAACAAGTCAACTACGGACATCAAAGCTAGAGAAACTTATGGTAACATACTTAAGGATTATCAGAAAATACAAAAACTACAACACTAATTTAGACTAAAGCC
>DYPS01000114.1 GCA_020719775.1 Desulfosporosinus sp.
CCACCTCCACCTCCGAAAGAAAATTGGTGGCAGATCTTTAAAAATGTATTTTTTGATTTATCTGCATTTGTTGTATTTTTGCTGATTGTAACAATTTGCCTACTTAGAGTCGTTATGTGTTGGATAAGAAGATTAGTAAATTCTCGTGCTTAAAGGCATTAAATAAATTAATAAAATGAAGGATCCAAAGGAAACTTCAATGATAAAATTTAATAAAACATGCCAAAATATACTGGCAAAACAAATAATAATTAAACTAACGGGGAAAAATCACAACGATAAATGGCCCTAGAATAGACAAAGGAAAATATAAAAGTAAATGATTCGCCAAATAAAAATAGCTTTAAATTAAGTCCAGTACAGGATAAATAACATAAAAAGAAAAATGAAAGTTTAATAAAACTCGCATTAAACAAGGGGCATGCTCAACCTGAATCATAAATGTAGTTAAAAACAACAAGATGATTCAAATTTTAATGTTTAGATCACGACGGAAGACTGACACATTTTTCTTTTGAATGAATCACCGTGATGTGTATATTTATATTGTGCTTAAAGTTAAAGTTGATTTTCATATAAAAGTAATAAAAGCTTTCGAAGACTTATTTATGCAAACTTATAAAAACTATAAAGCAAAACTTTAATTTAATTAGACTTTTCATCTCTGAAATGAATTCTTAAATATCTCAAGCGCATAATAATTTTAAATTCACATGCATTCAACCACATATTTTTTCATAGATATATGATCAAATCAATAAATATTTTAACTATTGTGAAATAAATGAAAAATTAACGAAAATGATATAAAGAAGCTAAATATTGTGTTTTGATAATTTTTGTATTTTATAAACATAGAATTAGTTGTTCAATTTGATGATATTAGGATACTGTGTTTAATATTAATCTACAATACTTTTAATGTGCTAATTAATAAATTAGTATTTGTCCATTTTATAACAGGATATGTTCAACCTGCCGGTTCTGTTCTTTATTGTGCTTTTCCCGCTTGGTTAACTTCAAGTTACCTAAATTAATTACACCTCTATACCAAAATACGTAACTGAGATCGGTGGAACTCTACCCACTGCTATTTAATACGCATAAAACTACTACATGATCGAAGCTTCCAAAACATTTGCAACTATTCTGCCTGATGAGATGGGATTGAGAACTGAGATGTACGCCTATAGCAGTATTGGTCCAGGAGGAACAAAAGTCGATTCCCCAAAGATTGTAGTCGAAAAAGATCAACAAGTAATAATAAGTTGGATTAACAATATATAAGGCACACCAATATTACCTGTTGACACTACCATAAGTCCAACCATTCCTGTAGAAATCTATTCAACTCAAGTTCCAATGATCCCTCACGTCCACGGAGTTACAGCTACATAAGGCTATGATGGCCGTCCTAATGGATGGTTCACAAAATCAGGAATCCATGGACCGGATTATTTTTCTGCTCCTAACTACATGAACAATTCAGCGACTCTCATCTATTAAAATCAAAATATTCCTGGTTTGTATTATTTCCACGATCACTCCTTGAGCATAACAAGGCTTAATGTAGTTAGTGGACTGAAAGGGGTATATGAAATTATTACCATAAACTAAACTGAAGAGTAGATCAAGATCAGATAGGCATTTGGAGTTATGGAAAATGTAGAGCTTGTTATTACAGATCTAAGATTTCAGTCAAATGGGTCAATTTATTACCATGATCGGGCTAGAGTAGCAAATTACGTGTATTGGATTCCAGGATATTATGGAGATGTAATGATTGTGAATGGCAAATCTTGGCCATTCTTCAATGTATAAAACAGAAGATACAGGCTAAAATTGATGAACACTTGCAATGCCAGATTTTTAAACATTTATTTTGAAGATAGCTCAGGAAGCAATATAACCTTTTATATAGTAAAAAGAGATGCAGGATATTTAAATTAGCCATAGTAAAAACAGGAAGCTATGCTAATACCTTTTTCAAGAATGGAGGTTGCTATAGATTTCTCAGATGCTGTTGGAAATGTTATAATGAGAAATAATGCCAATACAATATACCCAGTGGGAGCACCAGTCGATCCAAATTTAGATGGACAAATAATGATGTTTATTCTGTCAGTAAATCGAGAAAATGCTATCGATCCAACTCTAACTAATACTTACAAAATGGGCTTTTAATATCCTACAGCCGCATCTGATCCAATAATTGTGCCACTTTCATTACACTAAATTAGCTTAACTGATGGAAATGTCACAAAAATGCTTTTTAATGGATAAAACATGCATAATGGTAAATTATGCGAAAACAGAGTCTTCCAAAGAGGTCAAACATATGACTTATACGTATTCAATCCAACGATGGACAATCATCCGATACATATTCATCTGATTACAATGCAAACTATTGGAAGGTATTAGCTTTCAGATGATTTTATTGGAAAGTTCAATGAAATCAATAACATTTTCGGCGGAGGGCTATAAACTTGTGCGCAATTTCCACAAATTCAAACCTATCTCATAGGAGATATGATTCCTGCCACAAACTAAGAAAGATCAAAAAGAGACATAGTTGATGCATTTGCGGGATATGTAACAGTGATAAGGATTTCAATCACAAATTAGGATCTGTAAATTTTATAGTAAAAATTTAATGGAATGTTCCCTATTCATTGTCATATGCTGGAACACTAGGACAATGATATGATGACCTTATTTCATGTTGTTAATGAAAGAAAGTGTTTTTCATAACCATCTTTAAGGCAAAATTAAGATCTATTTTATGTAAGAGAAGTCATAGCGTGTAGAGATCCAGAAGGTTTATAAGTTTGGATTATAGTATTGATAGTAGTTGGAGGAGTTCTTGTTGGTGTGTTAATATACTTTTTAGTGAAAAAATTGGTGATCGATAAGATAAAAAAAAATTCAAGCCCTCAAACAAGCCCAGTTTATCTCGTGGAATAAAAGGATAAAATCTAATAAATAAATCATTCAAACAGCCGAAAATCATCCAAAAGTTTGGGCAAATAAAAAAAAGACTAGAACACGTTGAGTGACCTTAAAAATAACTGATTACAATTATTAATTTTATATATGAATTTGTTATATTGCATTTTTATTACAGTGAATATTGGTTATATTTATTTGTTCATCTTATCTTTCTATTCTATTAGTTCTACTTTAATCGTTTTAATACCCTTTACTCTATGTATTCGCATTGGGAAAAATTGAATTAATATAATTAATTTGAAATATATAAAGTTATCTTTGTTAATTTTATCCATTTGCTATATTATTTCTGGTAAATTTCCTGATACTTTATATATCAAAAGTAAAAGTCACTTAGAGTTATATTAAAAAAAAACATGAAATTCAACCAAATTTCTATTCTATTAGTCTACATTTTTACCCTCTGTTTTATTCAATCGAACAATAAAGCACGTCCTATTGATGCGAATACTATCCCCAAATACGTTACTTAAATCAAGAATCTCCCCATAGCAATCGCTTTATTTTCAAATCATTATCAGATGGTCGCAAGTAAAAAAAATGTCACCATTTTACCTGACTCGATGAAGCTAAAAACTTTAATGTATGTTTTTAGCAGTCTAGGGGTTGGTGGGGTTGAAGTAGATTCTCCAAAAATTCTTGTTTAAAAAAATCAACAAACCACGATCACTTGGGTTAATAATATTTAAGGCTATCCAATATTACCAATCGATACCACTATTAGCAAAATGATACCAAAACAGCTCTATGAAACATAGGTTCCAATGATTCCACATCTACACGGATTGACCACAATATCAGGATATGACGGACGACCAAATGGGTGGTTTACGAGATCTGGAGTCCATGGACCCGATTATTTTTCTAATTCCAGTGTTTTGAAAAATACTGCGACTTTCGTCTACTAAAATAAAAACTTGCCTGGTATGCACTACTTTCACGATCATACAATCAGTATAACAAGACTCAACGTTATATGCGGTCTCAAAGGTGTCTATTAAATTGAAACTTAAAACGAGACTAAATAGTAGCAGATGATCAAGGAAGCGTTTGGAGACATGTAAAATGTTTAACTTTTGATCGCTGATATCAAGTTACAATAAAATGGTTCGATCTACTACCATGACAAAGCATTAATTCCTGAATACACTTATTGGATTCCCTAGTATTTTGGTGATATCATGACCGTAAATGGCAAATCATGGCCTTTCTTCAATGTTCAGAAGAAAACTTACAGACTAAAAATCATGAGCACATGTAACAGTCGATACCTCAATATTTTCTTCTAAGACTCTTAATTTAATAGAATATCATTTAACATCGTCAAGATGGATTCTGGATACTTGAACGAGCCTGTTTAAAAAGATTAAATCTTGTTGATCTCTTTTGGAAGAGTTTAACTAATTATTGATTTTTCAGATGCTATCGGAGATGTAATTATGAGAAATGATGCCAAAATCCCTTATCCTGATGGAGAGGAGGTTGATTAGAACTTAGATGGCCAAATTATGAAATTTAAAATTAAGGAAAGTCTTGTTATAGAAGTTGATAAGACAATTTCAACTTATTTAAAACACTATTAAATGGGATTTTCTTATCCAAAATATTAAAATTCAATAATCTTACCATTTACTCTCTATTAGATAGTTAATTAAGAAGATAATCCTTTGAAAATGCTCTTCAATGCAGAAAACATGTATAATGGAAAAATGTGTTAAAACAGAGTATTTAAAAGAGGATAAACTTACGATTTATATATTTTTAATCCAACTGCTGATGCTCATCCAATTCATATTCATCTTGTCACAATTCAGATTGTAGGCCGATATATGATAAAATAGGATTTTTTGTAAAGATTTGAGTAAATTAATGGATAAATTTAAGTTGAAGGACTTCAATAATGTGCACAATTTCCGAAGATTTAGGACTATTTAGAAGGTGATATGATTTTTCCAGTAGGGTAATAAAAGTCATAAAGAGACATAATAGATGCTCCTCCAGGAAAAGTGACTATCATTAGACTCTCTATGAATCATGAAAACAACGAAATTTTGGAGTAAAAATACAAAGGAGTCTACCCTTTGCACTGTCATATGCTTTAGCATGAAGACAATGACTTGATGTGCTTTTTCTATTTAGTCAATTAACGCAAATGCTTTAAGTAAAGCCCACTTTCAGGCCTAAATTTAAAGTAAAACTTCGACATTACAACTGTGCGAGAAGTAGTAGAATGTGAAAGTTTAAATAGTGAAGAATTCATGATCATGGGTTTGGTAGATGGAGTTTTTAAAAATGTGACCTAACTTCCTTGCAGCAGTTTGATATCAGTAGGTGTAATTTTAGTCATTTTGTTCTGCATATTAGTTTACGGTATCAGACTGTACACAAAGTATTGTAAGCGAAAAAATATGCTGCAATCTAGAACAAGTCCGGTAAATTTAGTGTAGGAGAATTAAAACGATTAAACAATGAATAAAGTTAATGCCAATATTTAAGAAAATTCCTAAGTCGATTAAAAAGGTACAAAAAACTTCACTTAAAAGAATATTGATAATAAATTATTACAAACAGAAAAATGAGGCAACTTAAAAATGACAAAATACATAAGTTAGTTTAAGATATATATTTTAAATTATATTTATGACAATTA
>DYPS01000029.1 GCA_020719775.1 Desulfosporosinus sp.
CCAACCCCAACCCCAACCCCAACCCCAACCCCAACCCCAATGAATCAAATATAAGAAATGAATGCGTGAATAACTCTACACTCCTTCTGATGTAATGATCCGATATTAATAACTCAATGTTACTAAAGATCATAATAACACTAACCCTTTTCGTTCTTCTCACAGCCATTCCTTGCCACTATAGCTGCGCTCTCAACAGCTGTACATAGAACAATTTCTATTCCTGCACTCTTTGCGCTCCTTCTCGTGGTAACAATCTACTACCCATCTATGGAATGTGTTATTGCAGCAGTGATTCTGATGAAGACGAACATGGCACTTGTGTACTATCCTCCGAATATAATTCACGCTCTAAGAATCTAATTGTTGCATTTATTGTTTTGAGTCTGTGCTTTGCTGTGTTTGCTATCTTTGTGAAAGGGATGAAATATTTTCTGTATAAAACGATTTAAGATGTGCAATAGCTGTCTTTGATAGTGTTCATCAACTTGTATTTTCCTCAGCAGTTTGATATTTTCCTGACCAAATTGTATCGATTTAACATAAGCTCGTACACTTTCTAAAATATGGCTACGGGGTCACTATTTGTGGTCATGCCTGATGCCTCAGTAGCCAGCACTGATGGACAAAATATTTTCGGAAAATACAGGCTTTTAATAAAAACTGCTAACTTTTTTTCAAATCAATTCACTTGGATGATCGTTTTCTTTTCCATCTTCGTTTTTGCAATTATTATCAGATTTTGGAGAAACTGGCTGAAAAAGAGACAAGAATACGACGTGATAAGGACTCAGTTGAAAGGGCCACCTCCTGGTCTTTAAGCAAGTCATTAGGTGCTATCGCAGAGTATGAGCTAAATTCATGAGTGGGTTTAAGTTAAGAAGTAAGTGAAAGATAAAGATAAAATAACACTCTACTATTTGGTAAATAAGTTATACAACATTCTTTGGTTTAACTTACTCATCGTTTTCTTTTACTTCTCAATCATAGAAATGAACATCAATATATTTACTCAAATATCAAATTTGACCTTCAGCAGTTCCTTCGCAACAACTGGTGCTTTCTTTTCTGCTCTCTTTCTTTCTCTATAGATAACTCTTTTGGTGATCTTATTTTTGAAGGCTAAATAGGAAATGATCAAACCATAGTGGATGCGAGATTATTCTTTTACTCCAACCATTTATCTAGTTCGTACAAACTACAAAACTATCACCAAATATTTCTGGTTTATAACATGCATCAAGAAAATGATGCTGGCCCTTATGGTCACAGCACTATACGATGATCCCCTAAAAGCAATTATTGGAGTATCTTCAGTACATGCAATTTTCTTAAGCATTGCAATTTACTGCTAACCTTTTGATCGCAAATACATTCGCATTCATTTCTATCTTACTGAGGCCATGAAAATGTTCATGTTTCTGAGTTTAATTAACTTTACCACGAAGTATGCAGAGTTTGTACAACTAATTAACTTGACCATAATATTCTATGCTCTTTTGGCATTCATCTTTGGAATGCATCTCGTCTTTTTGCTGCTTTCAATATGCGTTGAAAAAGATGTGTATAAATTCTTTTTGAAGAAAAAATTCTGTTCAGATGATTACCCATAAATAAAAACTTGCAAAATAGGCTATCGGTCTCTAGAAAAGGTTTATATTTACATAAAAGAGTGATTTGGACCACTTTCATTACCTCGATTTAATGTTTCAATATGAAAATATAAATCTTTGAAAAATACTAATTTTGCGATTTTTTTGTTTGTAAGTGATAATTAATATAAGAATCATCCAATGTCTTCGTTCAAATGTCTGATTTTTTCTTCTAAAATCAAACAATTTTGGTGAGCTTTGAGTTTATCGTCGATCATTTGATGAATTTGTTCCTGCAAAAACTCAGTTTGTTCCTCGTACAACGCTGATTCTTTGTCGAACTGACTGCGGAGAGTGTCTCTCGCTACTTCAAAGTAATTTTTGACAACGACAAAGGGATCTTGCAGCCTATTTTCCAAAATTTTTAGTTATTTCTAGATCAAAATTAGCTGCTTTTTAGAGTCGGCATTGCAGCTTCTGGCTTCACTGATACTGTCCTTGAGGTTGGCCTAGCTATTAGTAGACTTACAATTCTTTTTTTGATGGGAACCTCACTGATCATATGTTAGTTATAAATATAATATAAGCAATTAAGACATACAGCTGATTGATAGCAAAATATTTGTTTAAATCAAACTATGAAGAAATGCCTAAGTAGTTTTTGATTTGAATATTTATTATTATTATTATTTTAGAACTATCTATGGTAAAAATATATTCATTCAGGCCAAAGGAGTTAAAGCTAAAAAGGGAGGCAAGAAGGTTGAGAAGAAGACTAACCCTCTGTTCGAAAAGAGACCTCGCAACTTCAGAGTTGGTAACAGCATCCAACCAAAACGAAACCTCACAAGATTTGTCAAGTGGCCGAAGTATATCACTTTCCAAAGACAAAAAAGAATTCTTCTCACAAGAATTAAAGTGCCACCAACAATTGCTCAATTCTCCAGAGCTCTTGACAAAAATCAGTGTAAGTTTTGTCTCACTCAGCAAACGTTCTCTTCAAACTTCTCAAGAAGTATTCACCCGAAGACACCAAACAAAGAAGAGCTAGACTTGTCTCTGAGGCTAAACTTAGAGCTGAGAAGAAAGAAGTCAAGAATCCCAAGCCTTATCACCTTAAGTTTGGTCTCAATCATGTTACCAAGCTTATTGAAGAAAAAAAAGCAAAGCTTGTTGTGATTGCTAACAATGTTGACCCAATCGAACTTGTCGTTTGGCTACCAAACCTCTGCAGAAAGATGGAAATTCCTTATTGTTTCGTCAAAGGAAAAGCTGCTCTTGGAAAGTTGGTGCATCAAAAGAATGCTGCAGTACTTGCTGTAACTGATGTTAGAAAAGAAGATGAAGGAGAAGTCAACAATTTGGCTGCTGCCTTCAGAACCCACTTCAATGACAATAAATAATTGGGCAAAATTGTTGGTGGATTCAAGAGAGGAGCTAAGAGCCAAATTAAGTTTGATAAAGTAGAAGCCGAAAGAGAAAGAGAAGCAATTAAGAAACTCAAAGCTTGATCTGACTTATTTAACACTCTTAATAAACAAGCCATTCAAACTATTATTCAATCAATAAATTAAAATTATTTGTTATTCAGACAACACTGTCTAACTTAGATATTTCACATTTGTTTAAATTGTAATTGCTATATTTATCCAAGACATATTTATTATTTGATACATCTTTTTTAAGAAGACTTTAAACTAACTGCCCAACTCCATCGGGAGAACTGAACACTTTCATTTATATTATTTATATTAAAGATGCAATCAATAGCAAATAGGTTCCAAACATTGCTTAAAACTCCAATCTTCGGTTTCAGTGGTTTTTGTAATAGTCTATCTTATTCAGCTGGCCCTTACAATCCCTACCTCTATAAGGATTATCTTGTTCCTCGCACCTACCCAACCAACAAATAACTCTACAACTTCGTAAAAAATCAGGACAAAACAGTCGCTCCCCCAATTCGTAACATGCGTCACGTCAACCCTGTTCGTCAATCAGGTCCACTCCCAGCTTACTATGGAACATACACTATGGAGGATATTAAAAAAATCTTTGATCAGTGCACTATCGGCAAAGATGTAAACTACTGTCAAATGGATGTTGACTAAGTCATGCGCAGAGTCCCAGGTGTACGAATTCTTTTAAATTAGATTACTCGCAGATAAGTCGATTATATCGTCAAAATGGGATTGAGTCCAATGGAACAAGTGAGATATGCTTATTTAACATATCACATGGGTTTGGATATTTTCTATGAACCAAATGGTGTCTATGTTGGAAGACAAGTTGTTACTAACTCTAAGGGTCAAAAAGTTTAAGTCTTCTTCAACTCCCTTTGCTTCGAAGATATGTCACAACTGAATGTCAATTTTGCTCCAATTCTCGAGGCTGTCGATTATCATTGGGAAATTTTCTTGTGGGCTGATCCTCCAATTAAAGTGACAGGAGATTTGGATTTGGGTGTTCCAAACACTTGGTTCGAGTATCAGTTGGAGTGGTCAACTGAGATGGTTATTGCTGTTGATCAGATGAACATTCCCGAAGATATTAGACCATTCGATACCGGCCGAAACCCTCATGCTAGAGCTGAACTTTGGAAGAGTCAATAAAAACTTCAATAGGAATTGTAAATGCGTAGTCCTGAATGGAAGCTGCCAGCATGATCTGTCTGCCTCAATTATTCATTTGTCCTCGAAGTCTATATTGTTTGTCAAAAGCTATTGATATACTATATGATTTGAGTTAATGTCATTATTAATTTGCCTGTTATAATTGAAAGTTGAAATGACTGAGCTTGTGAAAGTAAAGGGTCTCAAGGGAAAACAAAACAAGAAGAAATGGGCCAAAAATATTGATGTTTCAGGACTGTTGGAATCCAAAGCATTGCTCCATGATGAAGAAATACGATAAAAATTTAGACCTGCTCTCATCGTCACTGACGATTCTCAAAATGTAAGAGCACCCCTAGACCCCAATCGGTTCAAAAACATACCCCAACCACTCCCAAAAAAAGTATACAACAATCGCGTCACTCGCAGTCTCAATCTTATGGAAGTGGAGGATGCTTGGTAAGCTAAAGATGAAGGCAGACACCTCTATAAACCAAAGGAAATTCCCGCAGTTATTGCTCCTGAGACTGGACATTCTTACAATCCAAGAGAAAAAGACATCGATAGGCTGATAGAGCGAGTGATTGATTATGAGATGGAGAGAGTGACTGTTCCAAAGGAAAAGCCAATTGGATAGCTACCATAGATTCATATTCGCCATAGAAATAAAAAGAAAAGAGCAGCTCAATTGTAAGATAGAAAGAGAAAAGAAGACAAATAGTTTAGACAACAACTTCATCACATCAAAAAGATAAAGAGATAAATGGAAGAGAGAAATGAGGAAATTGCTGAAGGATTGAGAGTTAGACAACAACAAAAAGACAAACTTGAAGCTGAAGCATTGAGTGGAAGAGTAAGAATCGGAAAAAAACTAGGAAAGAAAATTTACAAATTTAGAGAATATATTCCTACAGAGAAAGTTGATAAAGTCAGTAAGTGTGGAGTATCTGAACAGTTAGTAAAATAGAGATTTGACTCTATTTACAGAAGAGGAATGATGTAAGCTCGTAACGTAAAGGTTCATGCCAATAAAAAGAAACATATTAAGGTCAAAGAGTGTGGGTTTTTTAACTAGCCTTCAAAGTGATTGTTATCTAGTTTACTCAACCATCGCATAAATAAAGTATAATATTAATTTGAAATTACAAAGGCAATAGGAAAGCATCATTTAACGTATTATTTAGGTTGTTCGACTTCTTATTTTTTATTTTCCTCATTTATCTTAGGAGCTGAGTATAATATTCCATCGTTGAAGAAGTCATCTGCAGTTTAAAAGTTACCATTAAGGAATTTATAAATCAAACCAATTATTAATCCTGCAACTGCTCCAATTCCAATACTAATAGCCCATCCTGCCATTTGATATCCGCCTTGAGTTGTTTAAGTCCGATCAGATGGCTTTAAACTGCCCAATGTAAAAGTTTTAGCTACTCCAACTACATCAACAGTGCTAAAGCTTGTTGTAGTTTGTCCAACTCCTGACAGAATAGCTGAGAATATTGCTGCAAATAATGAAGGAAGTAAAAAGTGGAAAATCACACTGTTTGAGTCAATTACACCATTTTCATTGATTTTTCTCTTGAAACGAGTTTGCGAGAGAGAACAAATGAATCCAACTGCGAAACCAATTGCAGTAGCAGCTCCTGGATTATAATTTATTTCAGTTGATGAACTAAATGCAATAGCCCCCTGAATAAAAATATTTGTACTGTGATTGAAGCGAAAACCATATCATGCACACAAAATTTACGATAAGAGAATGATGAAGCTGTATAACATCCAAGAACTGATGCTGCCAAAGCCAACCAAATATTAACTTGACCAGTCATTGCAATAATTTTACCAGTTGCTGAGTTATAAACGTTGCTTAGAACTAACACAGGGAACGAGCACCACACAAAAATGATACCAAGGAAAGAAAGAGCCATAATTTTATAGGATGATTTGAAATTTGGATTGTTGATGGTCAAATTTCTTTTATTAAGAACTAACGAACTGACTAAACCAAGCGCTCCTCCAAATGCAAATGCTCTTGAGGGATATCCATTATCTACAATATAGAGTCTCCACAGAATTTGACTATTAACTTCATATAAAAAGGTGCCTATCCAAGTGAGGAAAAAAATCTATCCTAATCCTACTCTTCCAATTACTGCAGTATAACCAGCATATAGAGCCAATGCACATCCTACTGCATCAAGAAGCGATGCTGAGAACAAAGCATAGTTATTTGCTGTCATTTGAAGATCATTACCAAAGTTTATGAAATTTATGAGAGGGAAGGATGAACCGGTAAAATCAGTGGCGCCGTTGGGATCATTGACATTGATTCTTTGCCAAAAATTACGGAAGATGAAGAAATTTTGAACGGTAAGAGCGAAGATAAGAAGAGTAAAAGCCATACCTGTAACTGACGAACGCTAGATATATCCGGCAACCATTGAGAGACCTAAATAAAACAAAATATACCAACAATCAGAAGTATTATGGCAATTGCAGCTACTGCAACTGGGAAGGGAAATTGTGAAGAACTAAGTTTGAAAGGACTCGTTAAAGCAGCACTGTTGGAGTATGGATAAATGTCATTAACGTTTTACATCAATGCGAACATTTGCTCATTGTATCCGAAGAAAAATCCGTAGATAAGACCAACTGCTATTTCCCAAAGAACAGCGAATATTATGAAACAGAGTGTGCCACGATTTGTCTTGGTCGAATGCTATTATTTTTGCATTTTTTAGTTTGAATAATAATATACCAAAGAGTTACTAAACAATTTCAAGGTCCAACACAAACACATATTCCGACCAAAACTATAGCCAAGTATTAGTAATTTACAATATTAAAAATTTGATTTACAATTTAAAAATAATGATACAAAGCATAAAGGATTAATGAATTGGACTAATAGAAGTAGCTTAAGATATGATATCTTTTTATTTTTGGTCTAACTCAATTATTATTTAGCTTTTTGTTGTTTATATTCATAATATTATGGACAAACTTGCTCGTTTTAACAAACTAAAGGCATCCTCTCTCGCATTCAGAAATTTGCATCCGTAACTTGTAGGGCAAAAGGTCAAAATTGTAGAGGTCGGACCCAGAGATGGATTACAAAATTAAAAACAGATACTATCTCTCGCTGATAAGCTCATCCTGATCAACAAGTTGTCAAAAACAGGACTAAAGACAGTTGAAGTTGGATCTTTCGTATCCCCTAAGTGGGTACCTCAAATGGCTAACTCAAAGTAGCTCTTTCAGCAGATATAAAAAATACAAGGTGTAAGTTATCCTTGTCTAGTTCCAAATGCAACTGGCATGAAATCAGCTCTCTAGGCAGGAGTTAGTTAGATAGCCATCTTTGCATCAGCAACATAAGGATTTTCCCAAAAGAATTTGAACTGTTCAATTAAATAAAGCTTGGAAAGATTTGTTCCAGTTATGGATCAAGCCAAGTAAAAAGGAATAAAAGTTAGAGGATATGTTTCTATGGTAATGGGATGTCCCTTTGAAGGATAAGTAAAACCATAGCAAGTCAGTACAGTTGTCAAATCATTGCTAGATATGGGCTGTTATGAGGTATCACTCGGTGACACAGTGGGGCGTGGAACAGTATAAAAAACCTAAAAATTATTTAAATCATTAGATTCACTACCTAAACATCAATTGGCAGCTCATTTTCATGACACTTTCGATACTGCCATTGATAATATATTCACAGCTGTAGCATGGGGTACGCTAATACTTATACAGGATGCAGAACAATAGATTCTTCAATTGGAGGATTAGGAGGATGTCCTTATTCGATGAAACCAGTAGGGAATGTTTGCACCTAAAATGTAGTGTTTGCACTTTAAACTGCAGGATTGTAAACAGGAGTCAATTTATAGGCTATTTCTGCAATTGGAAAGGATATTTGTGAGTTATTGAACAGACCCTCACTATCAGTTCTTTGATGTCAATATTTCTTACTTTGTTAGTAATTTTATCAATGCCATGGATTAAACTTCAGATAATTATATTTTGGTTTGAAGTTAGATTAAAAATAGAAGATGTTGATTTATCATGATTGGTAATGATAATCAAATTCAAAAGGATTCAAAATAATCATTGTAATCTTAGAAGTCTGGTGATTCGTATTCTTATTTTTATCCTTTCTCCTATTTCTATTTCCCATTTTCCTCTTTTCTTGTCGCCAAAGGCTCTTTCGCCTTTTTATGTTCTGGCTTGCCTTCTCTTTGTTTTTTGAAAGCTGCACATTTGACTGAATTTTTGTAATGAGGCCCAATACTCTTTCCTAAAAATTCCTTTCCGCAGCATACACAAGTGTTGACTTCTTCTTGTATTCTATGTGATGAGATGCTTACATTTAATCAAATTGTTGGAGAAGGATAGTTTTAAACTGAGAGTAATAGATGAATTTTTTGTTGATTTTTTTGGTAAAGGATTGAAGGGAATCTGATGAAGAAGCGTGGAGAGTAAAAGTTTGAGGGATATCCTTCATGGAAGCCGTTAATAACGAAATCTAAATTTAAATGCTAAGTGGGTCTGGAAGCAGAGGTATTATTGCATTTGAATTTGATTTGTGATAATCAATGTATACTAAAAAAATACTAGGCTCAAACAATCAAAAATATAAGAATTAATGCAATAATTAAGTCTTATGCATTAAGAGAATAACTAGAATAAACAAAATAACTGCCCCTTTGTCTTAAATGTCATCTCATAATTATTTTTGCCATGAGCTTTAGGCTAAATGCTGTTTAATATATATCAATAGATTTGTTGGAAGTATTTGATTCGATCAAATAGTTACCAAATAAACGAAAAATCATTTATTATATGTTTCATTTATTTTAATTTTATTGTTTTTCTAATGTACCATTGGCGAGCAATAAGCAATGATCTTTATGTTAGAAGTTGTACAACTTAATTACTATTTTATCATTATGCTGATTAGCAATGAGATATTGCTATATTTTTATAAATTGTTAAAATTGCATTTCAATTTTAACTTTGAACTTTGATTAATTAATAAAAAAACAGTATCTTTTTATAAAAAAAATAAGAGATAATCCTGGTAAATTTAATCGATCTAAAGTCTATAATTGTTTTCATCAAACATTTATGAATGATTATAGTATTTTTGCTTCAATTATTTTTGGTAAAAAGGCATAAATTATAGAAAAAATAATAAAAACATAGTGAATTATTTAATATCATGAAAAAGCTTACGCTTGAGTAGTTTTCATTTAGTTTTTAAGTTATGGACGAATATTGTTGGCTGAATCTTAGTTTTCAAGTGGTTGACTGGGATTAGCTACGACTTCTTCAATTTTAGCTACTTCTCTAATGTCATTATTCTTGGCTTTGATTTTTACAATGATAACAGCCACCACAATGATAAAGATCACTCCCAATGGGATGGACAAGCCCAATATGAGAGGAAGATTGACAGATGAAGATGAAGAAGAGGATGGATTGAATCCATTTGCCACAAAGGCAGTAGATTGGACTTGGAAACCTGAAAATCCATTTCCGACGATGTTGGAAGAAGCAGAAGAAAGCACAGCAGTTGGATCTGATCCTGAAGTTGTAGACATTTTGCCACCGACAATGACTGATCCAGATGTCAATGAAGAAAAGGAAATTAAGTTTGGATTAGTATTATAAGGAGCACCCATTAATCCAGCTAAACTTTGTCTAATTTCTTCTAGAATAATCATAAAGGCTGAAATTTCAGCTGCACTGCTGGCTGCTGTTGGGCTCGAGAAAGTAATATTGAAACCAATATTTTGGTTGCTGATGCACTTAAGAGCAGTGAGAGAATATCCAGTAGGACAAGAAGTACAATAAGTTGGAGTTTCACTGCATGTTGCGCAGTTGCTATCACAGGCGATACATTTTCCACTTGGAGTATTGTCATTCATTTGCATGAGATAGCCATTAGCGCAAGTTGTACAAATATCAGAGTTAAGACAACTTAGACAAGGAGTTGTGCATGCAATGCAAGTAAGAGCTGTGGTATCAAGATAAGTTGTGCTGCTGCAAAGTTTACATTGAGAAGGAGTTGAAGGGTTGCATCTTTGACAATTGGAAGCTGTGCATTGAACGCAAATATTGGTATTAAGAGAATAGCCAAGTGGACAATCTGTACAACTGTTATCAGCAGAACAAGCAACGCTGGAAACACAAGCGCCACTGCTAAGGGAGTACCCACCATAACAGGTGAGACATGTGAGATCAGCATTACAGGTTGCACAGGGGAAGGAACAGCTTTGAACACAAGTATTTCCTGAGAGCTCATAACCTTTTGAACATTGAGTGCACACAGAACCTGAAGAACAAGCAGAACATCCAGTAGCACAAAGGATACATAAAGAGCTTGATGCAGCATATGTTCCAGCTGGGCAAGAGAGACATGTAGTAATATTAGTTGATAAACAAGAAGAACAACCAAGAAGGCATTGAGCACATGAGTCTAGTCTTATTCTGGTAAATCCAACAGCACATTTGCCGATATCACATAAACCAGCTCCAGCAGTATCACATTGCAAACAGTTAGTAGTACAGGCAGTACACACTCCGTCAACTGAAGTGTAACCAGGTTTACATTTCAAACAAAATTCATTGTTGTTCTTACAATTAACACAATTAGTATCTGAGCAGCTTATACATCTTCCTGAATATAAGTTTTGACTGGATGTGCATGAAAGACACTCAGTAGGATCACTTGTACTGCAAGTTAAGCAAGATTTATCGCATTGAACACAAGCATTTGACTGGAAAGCGAAGCCTGCTAAGCAAGTAGTACAAACAGTTGCGGAAGTACAAGTAGCACAACCGATTGGGCAGAGAGTCATCACACCTCCTAAATCTGCAGTGGCAATATTAGTTGAAGGACTAGAGACACAAGCATTAGAAACAATTGAAAATCCGGCAAGGCATGATGTGCAGACTGAAGCTGATGAGCATTCAATACAATTATCACTGCAAACAGAGCAGCTACCTGAAGAAACGAAGAAGCGAGGGGCACATGATTGACAAAGCGAGCCAGTTGTGCATGAAAGACAGTTAGAACTGCAAGCAGAGCAACCTGAACCATTGTCATAAAGTCCAGCTGGACAAATGCAGGTTATTCCATCAAAAACTTGACCAGATAGAGGACAAGAAACAGGTGGAGTACATGAGTGAGTGTCATCAGAAAGAGTGAAGTATGTATTGCAAGCAGTACACACAGTGCTATCTGTATTAGAGCAAGTCAAACAGTTGGAAACAGTGCAGGTAGGCTTAACGTGACAAAGATGAGTTGATGGATCAACATAGTAGCCAAAAAGACATTGAGTACATTATCCGGCATTATTGCAAAGATAGCAGTTAGCGTCAATAGATGTGCAGGCAGTGCAAGCACTTCCATCAGTAGTATAGTACTTAGCAATACATGAAGTGCATGTGGCTCCTCCAGCTCCATTAGATCCACAAGCAGCGCAGTTACCAATTGTTGAGTTGCAAAGAGTACAAGTTGTAGTAGTGCTGGGATAATATCCAGTGACACAAGTAGTACAGTTAATAGTATATCCTGGGAGTTGAGCGCAATCTAAACAATATTGAACTCGCTCGCCACAAGTAATGCAGGAACTTCCATTGGGAGCAAAGTAATATTGTTAGCAAACAAGACATGTTGAAGCTCTAATTCCAGCCTCATCACAATCATAGCAATGAGGAATAGTTTAGCTGCAAAGTTTACAAGTATGATCATCAACTGCGTAGTACATGGCTGTGCAGTTAAAACATTTAGCTCCTCCATGACCATCTTCAGTACAAATACCACAATTGGGAACACCAACAGAACAAGATGTGCAGGCAGTGATGCCGGTAAGATAGTGAGTAATTTCACAACGAGTGCAAGTAGCAGTAGTCACATTAGTGAAGCAGTTCACACAGTTGGCATGAATATCAGAGCATGCAATACATTGTCCTGCTGAAAAATAGGCTTACCTCAAACAAGAAATGGCTACAGTGCTTGATGAGCAAGTTTAAAAGAATGCATTTGCAGTGGTACAGTTCAAACAGTTTCCAGTACTGATATAGAAGCCGGGAGCACATGCAGTTGCCTCACCTGCACTAGCACAATGAGTCCAAGGAGGAGAGACTGAAGTACAAAGAACGCAAGCAGAACCATTGAAATAAGTGCCAGCAGCACATGAAAGAGGAGTCACTGCATCAGTGCATGTGACCCAAGTTGCATCAACAGCTGAGCAAGAAGCGCATCTGCTACCATTGAGGAAGTAAGTAGAGGCACATGTGAGGGCATTAGTTGAGTTAGTACAAGTCAGCCATGAAACATGAACATTAGAGCATGGAGTACATTTAAAGGTATCCAAATAATGAGTATTCGAACAGGTGAGAGCAGAAGTTGCACTTTGACAAGTCACCCAAAAAGCTTAAACGGTGTTACAGGCAATGCAAGATCCAGCTGACCAATAGTGAGTAGCGGCACAAGTTAAAGCATTAGTATTGCTGGAGCAAGTGACCCAAGCTGGGTTAATGCTACTGCATGAAGTACAAACATTAGAAGCACTTAAGAATGCTCCAGAGACGCAAGTCGTATCAACTACGCTGCTCGTGCATGTAATACTTAAAGCGTTAGTATCTGAACAAAGAGTGCAATTGTTAGTGTTATCCAAATAGTATGTAGAGGCACAAATTGTAGCCACAGAGGAACTTGTACAATTTAGCCAAGAGGAATAAACTCCAGAGCAAGGAAGACAGGCATTACCGCTGACGTAGTAGTTTGAGGTGCATCCAGTTGCAATCACAGCTGAGTTACATGTGGTCCAATAAGGATAAACAGTGTTACATGCGGTACAATTGTTGCCGTTGAGATAAAAACCACTAACGCAACTGAGAGCCACTGAGGCTGATGAACAAGTAATCCAAGCTGAATTAGATACACTACAAAGAGTACAGTTGTGAGTATCGAGGAAGTAGTGATCGCTGCAGGTGAGAGCGTGGGTGTTATCGTGGCAAGTGACCCAACCGGCAGCAACGCCTGGACAGCTGATGCAAGATCCGGCTGACCAATAAAATCCAGACACACATGAATTAGCGTAAGTTGCATTATCGCAAGTCACAAAGTTAGCGTCAGCCGAGATACAAGTTGTACAGATATTTGAAGGACTGAGGTAAGATCCACTCACACATGAAATATCATGAGTTGTACTTAAGCAATTGATACTAAGGGCATTATTATCTGAGCAGAGAGAACAATTATTGTTAGCATCAAGGTAGTAGTTAATGATGCAGCCAGTGGCAACAGTATTGGAGTTGCAAGTTGTCCATGAGGAATAAACTCCAGAACAAAGACTGCAGTTGTTGCTGGCATCAAGATAATAGCCAGACCCACAAGTCAAAGCAATCACATTGGAAGTACAAGTCACCCATGAAGTGTACACAGTGTTACATGCGGTACAATTGTTGCCGTTGAGATAAAAACCACTAACGCAACTGAGAGCCACTGAGGCTGATGAACAAGTAATCCAAGCTGAATTAGATACACTACAAAGAGTACAGTTGTGAGTATCGAGGAAGTAGTGATCGCTGCAGGTGAGAGCGTGGGTGTTATCGTGGCAAGTGACCCAACCGGCAGCAACGCCTGGACAGCTGATGCAAGATCCGGCTGACCAATAAAATCCAGACACACATGAATTAGCGTAAGTTGCATTATCGCAAGTCACAAAGTTAGCGTCAGCCGAGATACAAGTTGTACAGATATTTGAAGGACTGAGGTAAGATCCACTCACACATGAAATATCATGAGTTGTACTTAAGCAATTGATACTAAGGGCATTATTATCTGAGCAGAGAGAACAATTATTGTTAGCATCAAGGTAGTAGTTAATGATGCAGCCAGTGGCAACAGTATTGGAGTTGCAAGTTGTCCATGAGGAATAAACTCCAGAACAAAGACTGCAGTTGTTGCTGGCATCAAGATAATAGCCAGACCCACAAGTCAAAGCAATCACATTGGAAGTACAAGTCACCCATGAAGTGTACACAGTGTTACATGCGGTACAATTGTTGCCGTTGAGATAAAAACCACTAACACAACTGAGAGCCACTGAGGCAGTTGAGCAGGTAACCCAAGAAGGATTAACAAGACTGCACAAAGTACAATTATCAACGTCGATGAAATAACTAGCGTTGCAGCTGAGAGCATGAGTGCTGTCTTGACAAGTTTGCCAACCAGGATATATAGCAGTACAATCGGAACAATCGTTGCTATCTAGATAAAATCCTGAAACGCAAGAGAGAGCAATAGAATTGCTTGAACATGTGACCCATTCAGTATCAACTGTTGAACAGAGAGTACAAGTATTAACTTATAGATAAGATCCAGAAGTGCAAGTTGTATGGTGGGTAGCGTCAGTACAATGAACTGCATATTGATTGCTGACTGAACAGATAGTACAATTATTTCCATCAATAAAATATCCATCATTGCAGGTAGAAGCAACTGATCCACTGCTGCAAGTCGCCCAAGAAGTGTATACGCTAGAACAAGCAATACAAGCTCCAGTATCAAGATAATAACCAGAAGCGCAAGTTAAGGCAGTTGCTGCAGAAGAGCAAGTAAGCCAGTAAGAATGGACACTGCTACAAGCAGTACAGTTTCCACTATCGAGATAAAAACCAGAAACACAAGAAAGAGCAACTGAGTGGCTTGAGCAAGTGGCCCAATTAGTGTTGATCAAACTGCAAGCGAAGCAGACACCATACTCATAAAATGATCCGGAAGCACAGGTATCAGCGTAAGAAGCATTAGAGCAAGTTGTCCAGTTTGCATGAACACTCGAGCAAAGTTGGCATAATGAGGAACCATCCAAATAATAAGTACTAGCACATGAAAGAGCATGTGTTGAATTACAGTTAGCCCATGAAGTATTATGAGTGCTACAACTAGTACAATCATTAGTATCCAAGTAATATCCATCCACACAGCCAGTGGCAATATTGCTAGCAGAGCAAGTAGTCCAGCTGGCATGTCCAGTAGAGCAGAGGACGCAAGCATTTGATCCATCAATATAATAACCAGATGCACAAACTGTACAAGTACTAGCATCAGTACAATTATTACAATGACTGCTGCAAGACTCACATAGAGAAGAACCATTAAGGAAATAAGAAAGGGTACATCCAGTACAGGTTCCTGAGGAAGCATTAGTACAGAGCTAACAATTGGCATCGATTGTTGTGCAGTTATAGCAATAATCATCACTGTCCAAGAAGTAAGATCCAGGCCAACAAGCAGTAGCAACTAATTGATTGTAGAAACAAGTTTGCCAGAAAGAGTTCAAGTGAGAGCAGATGATGCACTCATTATTTACGAGGTAATATCCGGATTAGCAAGTAGTACAGACTGTGGCACTAGTACAAACATCACAGTTTGATGAGCAAGCTGCGCAAGCATTATTAGAAACGAAATATGAAGTTGCACAAGTCAAACAATAAGGATTAGTATCACAAGTCAAACATTGAGCATGGATGGTGGTACAGGCTGGGCAAGTGGTATTGCTTGCCAAAAAATAATATCCTGAGTTGCAAGTAATAGCGACAGTACTACTAGAACAGGTATTCCATCCAGCATCATAACTGGAACAAAGAGTACAGGTATTGTTAAGAGGGAAATAGGTTGAAGCACAAGTAAGATGAATTGTACTACTATTACATGTTAAGACGTAGACTTGAATGGTATTACAAGCAGTACAAGCTGCGGGTCCAGAAGTTAAATAGTAGCCTGAAACACAAGCAGTTGGAGTAGTTGCATCAGAGCATGCATCCCATGTGGCATCAATATCACTACACGTTAAGCAATCGCTACTTAAGTAATAATAGGAAGTTGTACAAGAAAGAGGGTGAGTTCCATCAGTGCAAGTTGCATAGGTTGAATTAGTCACTGTACAATTGGTACAATCTGTACCATCGAGCCAAAATCCAGAATTGCAACTCAATGCTACGAGAGTTCCTCCTCCATTGTACTAGCAAGTTATCCAAGAAGCAGTGCTAGAATTACAAAAAACACAATAATTAGTTGAGTTAAGATAGTATGTATTATTGACGCAGGTAGTACATACAGTTGCGCTGGTGCAAGTTGCACATTCAGCAGGGCATCCCACACATCTTGTTGCATCAAGATAAAATGCAGTGTTACAAGCTGTACAGTTGAAACTTCCACTTCCATCTTCGATACATGATGAACATTAATATGTTGAGTTATTACATGTAGCACATGTTCCATCAGTCTGAGCCCAATAAGGGGAAGCACAATCTGTGCATGAACCTCCAGTAACTACACCACCAGTTGTAGCTTAAGTGCATTCACTGCAGGAAGCATCCAAATTTGTGCAAGCAGTACATGATAATCCATCAGTTGCTGCGTAAAAAGTAGAATCGCAGGCTGAGCAGCTAACATTATTAGCTTTGGTGAGATCTTCACTACAAGTATTGCAGTTTGTTACTCCGACAGAGCAAAGCGAACAAGTTCCAGTCGTATAATCCGAAATGTAATGACTTGTAACACAATCGAAACATTTCATTGAACCTGCACTTAGGGAATCGCAGTTATAACAGTTGACATCGGAAGAACTGCAAAGTGCACAGGTTGTGGCAGAAGCTGTATAATATGTACTTGCGCATGCTGAGCATTCTAGGGTCGAACTTACAAGCCCACAATAGACACAGTTACTAATGCTACTGCTGCAAGAAGCGCATGTATATGTAGTATTGTCTACATAATAGGTTTCGAGACAACTATAGCAAGAGTTAGCTGTTGCAGCCGAGCAAAGACTGCAATGACTGTCATCGCAGGTAATTTTAGAACAAGAGAGCTTGTCATTAGAGAGAGCGTAACCGAATTGACATGTTAAACAGGTGCTAGTTTCGCAAAGGGTGCAGTAACTAATTGCAGAGCAATCGTAGGCAGTACAGGATGCACCTGAAGATGTAATGTAGTATCCGGCGTAGCATTGGGTACATAAGCTACCAGAGTTGGAATAGGCTAGGCAGTTACTAATGGTGGTTGAGTTAACTGTAGCGAGAAGTGAGAGAATGCAGAGAAGAAAGATCAGTCTGTTCTTTGGTTTAAACATTTAAAAATTGTATATAACTCAGAAAAAGAAATTTAAAATTTGAATGATAGAATTTGTGGAAGTTTGATCAATATCACTAAAAAAATAAGATTAATTTCATTTATTTATATAACTGGTTTACCGATATATCGAATTCTTTCACCCAATATCATCGACATACTTGACAATTCAATGGAAATGTTGATGTTTTATCAATTATTCCCAACGAATATCAATCTTAAACTTGGGGTTTGCTTATCGGATACAACTTACGATATTGTCAAATGTTTGGTTATTTGAGGATAGATTGCACTTGACCTTTGCTGTTTGAGTTTAAATTGCAGAAAAGACCCTTATCCTGCTTAAAATTGGTTCATTATAAAATATTCAAATTAATTAGAACAATATTATAAGGATTATTCTATTAAGCCGTTGCAAGTTTGTTCTTACAATACCTTCTATCCCTCCGATCCCGAATCGGAAACCAATCATCCTATGTTTTTGATACCGATAAAGGTATCGCTCTAGATTTGCATTTGCGCTATATTAACTATTTTATATATAAAACTATAGTCAATAATAATTATGTGTGGACAATGCCATAATTACAATCAAATTCACATCCAAGAACACTCTATTAAATCAAATAAATTGGTTAACAACAAAAATAAAATTATTTGTGAATTATCTAACTCACATCTTCACCAAAAGCTTACATTTCAACCTTCATCAGTTCATCTAATTATTTATCCGTCCTTTCAATACCAAAAAATATAGTCAATAAACTAATTTCCTCCTTTATAATTGGATTGTTTTGAGTTAAACAGCTTTAGAATTTTATAGAATTTTGGGAAAAGTTAAGAACAATCATTTAATAGATTTTTGGGAAGCAGTTGCAACCCCATTACCTAAGCTTTTAATTGCATTATATTTTTTAGTAGAACTTTGAAGTGTGTACTCCTCACTTAATTTTTCTTTAAGTCCTAAATATTCAAAAATGTACTTTATGAATTATGAACTGAAGCTGTAAGTTTTTCATTCATTATTGCTCTAAAGCGAGTTTCTTGACCTTGTTTGGTGTCTGGAACCTTAAGGTAGTATATCAACCCTAAAAGAGTCTTTTAGTTGACTAAATAGATATGAGTAAACCTTTGGAGAGATCGCCATATTCGTCGATTGAATCTTTTCCAGTATTATTTTATTTGATAAGTTCTTTTACGTTAATGCCTGCCATTTGATCAAACTAGTTTTACTATTTTTACAAAAACTTTTCTTACTTCTTTTTTTTCTTATTTTATTTTTTTTCCTATTTTTTAGTTTCATCCTTTTTTGCTTAAGTTTCCTCTTTTTTTGACTATCCCTCATCTTTCTTAGACTTTTTGATTTTATCCTTTTTTTCTTCTTTTTATACTTTTGGTTATTCTTTGAAATCAACTTTATCTTTAATTTTATCTGCAATCATATTAAAAATGGTTTTGTGTTTGATTGCTATTCTAAAAAGTGCTTGTTGAAATTATTGATAATTAAGTCCGAGGTAGTACTCTTTTGGAACTATTTTATCTTTGGTTAACAATTTAAAGATGTATACTACATCTTTCACTTGCAGAATTACAGGAGATAACTCGAATACTGTTAGGAAATATCTCCATGTATCAAAAATTATTTAATTATTATGTTTTTTCTATGTCAAAGAAAGAAAGGTTTGAGCAATTAGAAACTCAAATATTGATTTTAAGTTTGGTTCATATTTTTGAAAAACTTTTTTTATTGGCTCACTACCAAACAATTTTGTGATATTTCCATCAATTTATTTGCGTGTTTATATTATCTTTTTGTCCTCATGTTCTATTTTTTCTCTTAATTTCGTTTGAAGTTCTTACTGACGATATTTCTTTTCTTCCTCTTCTTCCTTTTCCTTTTTAATTTTTTAACTTGCATCTTCATATATTTTCTTTATTCTTTACAGCTGACTTTGATGGAATACTTTGAATTGCTATTTGATTTGTTTTTTACTGGTTTGCTTCTCATCTTCCTCTTTGGATTTTCGAACTCTCTCTTATTAATCCCTTTTTCTTTTTTCTGACAATTTCTGACGCTGCTCCTATAAAAATTTATCAGTTTGCTCTCTTCTTTTCTTTTCTTATTATTTTTCTTTTCGTTGTTGCTGCTATTTGGTTTCTTATTTTTATTTGATTCTTTTAAGATGAGCTTCTGTTTTCATTTTTTAAAGTTCTTGCAATTTGGCAATGCTTATTACTCTCTTCTGTTTAACTATTTCCTTTTCCTTTGATTTTTATATTGTATTTACGATTCCATCCAAAACAACTGCTGCTTCTTATCCAATTTTTCTTTAATTTGAAGGCAAATGTTTTAATGCATCAATCAACCCCTTAGAAGAACTTCTTTTCTTAATTCTAAATATATTTATTTTTACATATCTGCCAATGGAGATTTCCGTTCTATATAAGTACTCATAGCCCTATCTTTAGGAAATGAAATCATTTAAGAATTTCCAAAATTCATTGGCTTGACCTTGTAGTGAGTAACTCTAGTAAAAATAGTCTATATTATATGCATATTTAGAGGATTTTTAGAAAAAATAAAATCGAGAGCATCTAAGGCTATTTCATAGGCTTCAGGGATATTGGAAATTATCGGACTGAATTTATGTTAAAAATCTATAGTTTTTTATACTACTTTTTTATAGCCTTTTGGTAATATATAAGCTGGATTTTCCATTAATTTTTTATTGAATATTTCTGCTTCGTAAATTTGCTACTTTGTATGAGGTATATCACTAAGATCATCAAATAAAGTAACTTTTTACCCTTTAGCAATGAACTACATTTTTAATTCTGTAAAAAATTATTTTAAAATGATATAAATTGGTTGATTTTTTAAAGCTTTATCATGAACAACATCACCTTCAGACTTATGAACAGTTATCGTATGAGATCTAGTATATATTAGGAAGCAAAATTGTATAATAAATTGCTAAAACCCAATAAAATCTAACTAACTGACTTCTCTTCGATTCAGCAGTTTAACATTAATATCTCTCACCAATCCATTGAGTTCAGTTTGACTAGTTAAATATGCCAATTTATAATCTTTCAAAAGTTTGCCCAACTAAACTGCGCTTAGAATTTATTTCCTTTGCTGATTGTCTTCAAATTTTTAATTTGTATGACTGTTATACATAGTATTTGTATAGTGTAAAAATAGATATCTTAAAACTTTATGATGTTTCTTCAATATGTTTTCCGCTGCTTCAACATCTCTAGCTTACAATTAATCTAAAGGAATGAGCTACAGTTATTTCGCTTAATGCTTGAGTCTTTATAAAAAACCTTCTTCTCTCAGCTGTGCTTCTCCAATTTGTCCTCGTAGTAGATTCGTAATTTATAATTACTTCTTTACTATAAGTTTTTTCTTTTCTTAAAGTAACTGTTTTTTTAATTATTGTGCCTTTCTATCTTCTTCTTATTGTTTTCTTTTTTATGCGACTAATTGAAACTATTTTGTTAAATTTTCAGGACCCTTCAATTTGAGACTGACTGAAGCATTCGACTGCACCTTGCTTCTTCTCAACATAGACTACTCCACATTTGCAGATATTTTTTTACTAAATTCTTCCGAATGTTAAACTTGTTAATCCTTAGTTATTCCAAATTTTCTACTCATTATTTCTTCAAGAGCCTTACTTCCTACTTTATGATTAATATGTTTAATTTGAGCATTGGCGTTCATTATTTTTTCCTTAATAGTTTACTTCAGCTATTCGGCTTATTATTTCATTGCCAGCTCAATAAGGCTGTTTACTAGTTGAAGCAAAAGATCTTTCCATTTTAATTTAATTATTAGTTCTTATTCTTCGCTCTTAGGCACTTTTTATGGACTGCCACTTTTACCAAAGTACATTGATTGCTGCTGCTTGGCTTTGGGTTTGTATTTTGTTTAAAGCGATGCATAAAGTTGTAAAGATTCTTCAACTAAATTTGAAATAAAGAGAACTCCATTCTCCTAATCATTGACAACTTTCAAAGCTATTTATTTGATCATAGTCAAAACATAAAAGTCAAGCAATGGATTTTACAAAAATATAGTTTTTAATAATGTTCCAACAGCTACTAAGGTTTCAATGTCTGAATTAATTTCAATACTTTCACAAATTAGTAAAAATTATGAAGCCGATAGTGGATGTCTTTTAATGTGCTGAATAAGGTATTAACTAGGAATTGTAGGGAATTTTGATATGAGAGGAAGGAAATTTTATACCAGATAATCTCTCTTGTCTCCGACACCAACTAACTTGGCTATGTCTGCCACCACTAAATATATTCTCCTAGCTAAAGCATTTTTAGTTTATCCCAATTTTTAAAGAATTACTATCAGTTCATTAAACAAAGTTATAAATTGAGGAAGAGATCTTGATTACCATCTACGACTCAATATAACAAAACAATCTTAGTTTTGATCAATCACTCCAGGGAGATAAAGCATCAACTATCCAATCAAACCTAAATAAAAATAAATATACGAAATAGAATAGTTTGAGACTATAAGTTGTCTTATGGCAAAGCCGAACCAGACTACAACCAGCTAGCAATGACTCCGATACTTGTCAGTTTTTATCCTAAAAATGACTATGAAATATATTTAATAAGGTAGCAAGTTATTTATACCATTTCAATCGTATTTTGAAAACTATTCTGATAATATTTTGTAAAGAATTCAACTTATTATCCTTATATGAGCTCCAACAACAAAATCCAGTACAATTATCTCAAATCTGGATGACGTTTTAATCCAAGAAGTAAAGTTCCAGAACATTTACTATCTTAGCTCACGAACCATTGATATAAATTACCTAACTTTCCGAATAATTAAATTGTAAGTTCAGCTACTTTTTGATTTTTGCTGATAAAACCTGGTTTTAATGCATAAAGACATGCTTCAGCATCTTTACCATCTAATTAATAAAATTTCTTTAGTTTTTCTGAATGTTTGTTGAGCAAAGAGTAAAAGAGTATGACAGGATCAAAACTTTCATTCACTCCTTTGACAATTATATGTGCTAGATATTTGTTTTGGTTAGTGAATAGACCTAATATCTCTTCAAGATTCATGCCTAAGGATGCTCTAAGCAAAAGAATGAGAAATTAAAGGGAAGACTCTGCTTCTTCCGGATCTTTTGATAAGTTGATTCTTTTGACATCCACTGCCTGGGCATGTCCTGTCTTGTTTCCACCAACTGTTTTAGCTCGGATAACTATTTTTTCTTCACTTTTGAGAGTATCACGATCATGCAACTGTCTCAAAATTTATACAATTAGGGCCTGTTCTCCTTGTAAAATCAGTTCCTTAATCCTCGCATCTAGTTTTAGGCCTATACTTTCGAATGCCAACCTGATTTAGGGCTAAAGTACCATATAAAGTTCCAGTTAGTCAGTCGAGTATTTTTATTACTGTCCGATTTTACAGTTGCTAATGCATTGGGTATCTTTTTGCCTGAGTCTACAGCTAATTTTCTGATGATTTATCCAATGAGGAAGCCATTATCGAAGTTAGCGACAAGAGTGTGAGGAAGGGTGACAAGATGGCGTTCGTCAATTTCGCCTGAATAGAAAGAGTTAAACCTTGATTGGGTATAATTTGTGAGTGAACAAGCCAGGTATAGATTTCCTCGGGGATGAGCATGTAAAATAAAAGCTAGTATTAATATATGAAACCTTTAATAAAGACTCATACTACATTAAAATGACTTTACTCGATAATCTACAAATGGCATTCAATCAGTTGTTTTTAAAAGTATGCTTTGCTATTTTTGATGCCAACTTCTTCTATAATCATAATTGTCTATATTGACTCTTCATAATAAATGAATATCCTTGATACTTCTCAGCTGTCAGATAGCTCAGTTTGGGACGACCCCGTTTACAATATTTCTATTCGAGGAGGACCTAAAGGTGAGACCGACTGCCGTCTTCTCCTTACCCAACTTAACGAAGCCAAAATTTAATAATTCAAACTATCTGCTTCATTCTAAGAATAGTATCAACTCATATAATTCGAGAAGGAATTACGCATACAAATACATGGAGTTGAACATGAGAACACTGTAGAGGAAAAACAATACAGAAAGCGCTATATCAATAGACCTGTTGGATATCCTCGAGAAGAAATTATGGATTTAGGAGACCAGCAATTTAAGGGAGAAATATTCATGGAGACTTTTAAATAAGAAATTGAGCAGATGGAGACTCAATATAACTATAAAATATTTTGTTAAAAAAATAAACTTAGAATATTCATGCATGAGGGAGCTCGTATGAATACATTCTGCTTGAATAAGTTATGGGAATTGAAAAGTACCTTATAAATGTTTGCAACCACACATCAAAATCTACTAATTATCCTCAATAGCTCAATAAAATTAAGAAAAAAACTATCTGATCTCAAAATTTAGTCAAGAATTCACTCATTTAGAGGAGGATTTTGGGGATTATTTTACTCAAAATAATACAAAACATTTTAAATTATGGAAAAACTGCAATAAGTAGCCAGATACGATATTGTCATTCTTAATTTTTAACATAACAGTCTTTCTAAAACTTAAAATATTGGCATTTTTTCTGTACTAAAAGATTCAATTTCATAAAAAATTACATAAATTTAGGAATTATTCGAAATCAATATAGAATTTAATGATCAAAGAAATTCATTAGTCATTCATCACCAGCATTAAAGTTTTAAAGCATAGCCTTTGGCTGCAGTAAAATAATTACTAAAAAATTTAATGATAATTTCAGTAAAAACAAAGGACATTCGTGATTTCGATAATAAAGTGAGAAAATTGCTGAAATAGCTACCATTTATGAAAGAGAGAATGAATGGCAGTAGAAGTTAAACATTTCTTTGTCTTGACTTTCAAGCATTGTATACAAATACTAAAAAAGATGAATCTCCATCAATTAATCCAAAATATTTAAAGAAATTTTTACAATTATTTACAGGAATTGCTGGATAAAAAATGTAAATTAAAATATATTTTACGCATATTTAAAAATAACAATAAATGATATATCACTTTATTAACCTTGCCGATTAAAACAATCTCATTGTGATCAACTATGACCGTTTAATATAAAATTAAGATAAAAAAGCCATATTCAAACTCAAAGATTACTCAGAGGTAGTGAGTGCTAAAAGATAGCGTGAAATACTTCAATTCATGGAATCAATTCTAATCAACCGATTAGATAACAGCAAGGCATGTGAGTCAATAATTGAAAGTTTTCTAGCTGAATAAAATTTCATTAATTTGTCAACAACTGCTTCAGTTGACCAACATCTGCCATCTTTCAGTAGTAGTGTCAGCGAAAGATACAAAGCCAAGTGGTTGACTCTACCATTTAAAATGCCAGTCATTAAAGATTATGAATAGGAAAAGATAGCTTTTGTTAAATATAGCAAAAATAGGTAATTATAAAAATTATTTAACTCTCAGGGAGTATTCAAATTTAAAGGATGGAATTTATAACTCAGCAAAACATTACATTTGCCTCAATAAGTGTAGGAACATCCCTATATTGTTAAAAGACCGTTTAGAGGAGTTAAAATTAACGATACATATTAGCTATGTGGCCTGTAAACTTTTAAAATGGATGAATAAGGAGCCGTGGTGTTTATGAAAAAGAACATACAAGATTAAGGAGACTTTATTCCAGTGTACTACTTTCAGCGAATAGGATGATTTCCAAATTTATATCTTTAATTTATATACACATGAAATATCTATTCGTCTCTATTCTTATTCTGGTAGTTATCACTCAATTTTCAACAACAGCTGCTATTTAGCACAAAGATGATTCCAATAAAGGAGTAGTCCTTGCAAGCAATGACATTTTCTATAAATTATTGTAGGAAGAAGATAAATTAATTGTACTTTTTTCAGAAGATTAATGCAAATATTGTCAATAAATTTCAGAAACATTCGCTTTAATAGCCACCATTCATAATCAATAAATTAAATATGTCAAATTAGACTACTCTCAAGAAACATCCAATATTTTCAAACAATATGGAATTGAAGATGCTCCTAGAATTATGGCATTTGAAGGAGGATAACCTCTACCCTATCAATTTGAATGTTTAGGCAGCGGCAATAGCATTTTTACCAATCTTTTTAAATGGATTAGAAGAATTTATGGGTAATTATCTGAATGGACTGGACAGGACGATCACTCTCATCAGTTAGTTGTGGATTGCAGCACAACAGTTCTTTTGAAAATGTGGGAAAAAATTAGTATTTCTTAATCATGGTTAGGTAGCTTATTAATTAACTTAGATGTATATTGCGGAACTTAATAATTTTTGGGCAAAAATTTTGCAATCGTTGCTGAATTTGGAAAAAGCATATAAGCTTGGCAGTTACAAAGCGATAACATTCAATAGCTATAATCAAAGATAAATAAATTGATCAAAGCCTACAAATATAAATATGTTTTAAACTGGAACGTGGGTACGACTCAATAAATATTTTTCAGTATATATCTATTTATCCAGAAAAATAAAATGCCTTTGTCTTGATAGTCAACAACGAATCATTATCACGCTAAGTATTTTCAGTATTTGAAGGTGTAAAAAAAACATGGTATCAACATTCTTAGAAATATGAGCCAATGATATTCGTTGTGAGCGACCTTTCCAAAAATACTTATGAAACTCTAAAAATTAAGAGATATTTCACTGGAATGACTACCTCTTCTATAAAAACTTACTACTATCCCATCATTGGATTTCTCTATAACAATGAATAACTGGGAACAATTCAGAAGATTGTGATGAATATCTCAACAAATCCTACAAAAATTAATATTGAAGAGTGGATGGAGCGAGTTCATAACTAAATAGTTTTGAAAAAACAAACTGCATAAAATCAAGAGCCTTTGTAAACATTTTTCTGTTAAAGTTCAGACAGTGTCAGCAATTAAAATATCACTCACAAGAGATAGATGAAACAAATTAAATTTTAAAGTCATTGGGAAGATTTACTCGATTAATAGGAGATATAATAACCATATTTTGTCTACTTTACATGGCGCAATAACTATAATTTGCAAAAACTGGAGTTTGAATTAAAAAAATGGTGGGAATAGGAACAAACAGACATTTCTGATAATTAAGAAATACCAAACAAAATCAAACTATTTACTCAGGCGATGAATGTTGTTAGTTTACCATAGCACCCCAATTTAGTGGTTAATTTTTTCCCATCAATTTTCCACTTTAACAATAAAAAATAGATAACAAAACTATAAGGAGTGACTGATCTCGAAAAGATAAAGAAATTTATAAGTAAGCAGTATTAAATTCATTAGGATTAATATAAAAATTCAGAATGATTTCTTCCAAAACCGTTTCAATCATAAAAATAATTATTTTAATTTCATGAATGAATCTTTTTATTTTAATTAGATACCAAACATTTATAAAATAAGCATTTAATTTTAATCATCATTCATTTTTTCCAGAGGTTGAAATCAGTGCGTGGTCCATGATGAATCGTTCCATCTGCTCTGTAGATTTAACATGTCGATTCGAGAGAACATATAGATAGGTGAAATATGTCATATTGACCAATTCTCCACTATCCTATCTGTATATATCTTGAATGAATGAGAGAATTGCTCATATTTTATTAAATAACACAGGAACTTCCAAAATCCGTTTTTGGCCCATAATGACAAGTCCCATCTTTTCTCCAAATCATACATGTTTTCCCAGACATATGACTAAGAGAAAGATGCTAATTATCAATATTGGCAAGTGTCCAAACATCTCCAAATTAAATTTTATTTTGTTCAACTATTACTTTGTCTTATTGATTTTATCCTCCTTTTCTTTCCCATAATCCGTAATCAATTAATTTTCCATTGCCATTTTAATAGGTTCCATCAGAGTTATAAACTACTGCTGTATAACCTGATCGGTGAGAGAAGGTAAAGTGATGTATATCAAACATACCTATTCTCCAATTCCCTAACTACAAAAATCCTACCCCTCCTCTTCTCTCGAACCCGAAATAGTTCATGATATAATAAATAAAGATAAAAGAGTGAATTGCCGATGTTTATGCTTATCATTATAATTAATGTATGATTAATCATATAGTATTCTCACAACTATTTTTAAATTAATTAACTTCGCCAACATATTAGAAACCCATTCGTTCTATTTTTTTGACTGCTTTCATTTTTTATATATTATTGTAGTTATTATTAAACAAATAAAATTATGCAGAACAGTCTATGTACATTCTTTCTCATCTAGAAAAAATATTAAAAACTGGCAGCCATTATTCAGGTGATCTCGTCAGTCTAGATTTTAAGAGCGAAAGTCTTCACTCCTTCCTAGAAAATGTGGTGCAACTTGTCAATCAACACAGCCAGAGAATCAATGCTATTTAAATCGACAAAATCACAACTGAAGAAGTCAGAAAAGGCAATATAAGTTTGGTAAACTCAGCCAAACTTAATCCCACGCTAGCTAAAGAAATAGCAGCGAACAATATTTCTAAAACAGATACATTTCCTGACACCATCGATTCGCTTGCCGGCAACCTTTCCAATTACGGAGGCGGTACATATTTAAATATTTAGCTCTTCAATATCTCTATGAAAGCATCAAAAAAACAAATCAAAAGGTCTAGTCATTGGCAGGAATGCTCGATTCTTTTTAAACTAAAGAAAATGTGAAAGAAAATGTTAGAAAAGCATCATTAGCCAGTAAAAAATCATCCGATGATGAATGCGATAAAATTTTGAATAGATTAAAAGAACTATAAATGAAAACCAATAAAAAAATGAGTTAATTTGAAAACACAACTAAAGATGTGTAAAAAAAGACACTTTGGAAAATAATAGAATGTGAATCTGCACTCCTTAAAAGAATAACTCCAGAGTATGTTTAGAAAGCTTTGGAACAGCAATAATCTAAAATTTTAAATGATATAGCCAACAATAAAAATCAAGCATTAAATGAACTCAAATTTAATTTGTAGACCTTGAAGGCTAAACTTTAAGGAACCACTCGCAATATGGAGGAATATTAGAAATAAAATAAAACTTTGATCAAAGAATTGCAATAGGGGTCGAAAAGTTTCTAAAAGAGAGAAAGAATCGATCATGACAAAAGGGACAACGATATGCGAATGAAATAATTTTTAATCAAAATTGACAGACTTGAAAAAAGAGAAGATCCTCAATAATTGGAGATGAGATTCACCAAAATTACTGCTGAACATCATTAAAGGATATTGTCGCAAAATGAAAAAGTGAAGAAAATATAAACTGATCTAGAGTCAATAAGCAATGTAATGGCCTCAATGGGAGGAAGTGAAGGAAGTGGAATGGATCCCCATAAGTTATGCCATATGGATGGAGAAGTAAGAAGATTGAGAGATTGCAATAGAACCAATTAAGTCAAATTACAAAGTTTGGATGATTAAGTAAAAATGAAGCTATTAGCATTTGAGGAAAGAATCATGACCACTCTGGGAATGTTAAAGAGTCAAGATAACTTTGTATCAAGAGAGGAAATGTATTAATCTCTCTCAAGATTACGTGAACCAGTTATGTAAAAGCTATCAGAAAACACAACTTTGATTTATGAGGTAAATGGTAAACTATCAAAACTGGAAATGTTTTAAAAAGCAACAAAGCGGAAGATTAAGGAAATGACTAGAGGTGATGACTTGAATAAAATTTTAGATATGAAAATGAATACAGGCCAGGCTGATGCTCAGTTTAATGCAGTTGGAATGAAATTGTAGAACTTAGAGATGATTTTGAACAAACTAAGAATGGAAGTAGAAGGTAAATATTTATATATTCAGCAAATTCAGGATTTTTGAAATTACTAGAAAACTAAATCAATTAACCCGAAGAAGGAATTAATATTATTGGACCAAAGCAAAAAGTATTCCCTGCGAAATGCCTTGGCTGCGGTCAAAAACACATTCCTTCAGTTCATGACAACAACATGATGCAAGGAACAGACGGCAAGTACTATAAAGTTGATTTGAAAAATTCCTATCTCTACGATCAAAGAGAAGTATATGGAGTGACACCCAGTCAAATCGCAGTTTACGATTCAGGAGTAAAAAAGAGAATTACATCTGCCACTAACCGTCCAACCAGCAGCAGAACTAATTTACGCCCAAGTTCAGCCAAACATTTTTGAAAGTGAATATGATGATAAAGATATTCTTATTTTAACAATAAGTTTAAGTTGACTGAGGATAATGGGTCTATTTAACTTCTTCTATTTTGTTATATTACTACTTAGATATAAAATTAATAATAAAAAATGAGCTAAAACTACTGCTACGATTTTGCCTATTCCATAAATTTCGATACCCTACCTAGACATACCCTAAATCCACCAACCAATGAACAACGGTAATTTATAATATCAGCCAATAAATTACTTGAATCTGACTCACTTAAAACAAAAGAACTTCATCAGTTTGCCTCACTGCTATTCAAACAATCAATATTTATAAAATTAGGTCAATTAGCCCTTCAACTCTCTTAGATTGAGCTGTAGCTAGTACTTAAAAATAAATAGGGAATTGACAAACTTTAAGGATTGCGGTAAGAGCTGTGCGAATCAATAAGATAATTGAATTTGCTATTAGGAAAGGAAAAAGATTATTATTTCAGTATAATTATCTTACTTGTAGAAGTAATTCTTGCTAGAGTGCTATCTAAGCGCTTTGATACTGACATCGATCAGTCAATACTTTTTCATCTTTTACATTGGTAACTAAAAGGACAACATTCCACAAATAACTACTATCAAACTTTGACAGCAGATATGCTGAAAATGTAGAATATTAACACGTACATATATAGATAGGAAAAACAGCAAATATAAATGCCTATGTTACAGTCATTCACATTTAAACAGGTTCAAAGTTCCATCCATATACAAAAAACACATATGGTTAGTAGTTTTGCTGTTGCCTTTAATAAATAAAATACACAGTTAAACGCTCATTATAAACCATCATTAAAAACGTTCAAAAAGCAAGCTGTGATGCCGTTGGAACAGGGAAGGGAAAGATTGGTTTGTACGTTTGCAAACTGTCTTAAAAAATGATTGATTTTAATATTTAAGTTTATTTGGATTTATTTTATGGTTTAAGAAGAATATTGAGGTGTTGCATATTTATATGTATAAATATAGCATCGGGGTTGGGGTTGGGGTTGGGGTTGGGGTTGGGGTTGGGGTTGG
>DYPS01000115.1 GCA_020719775.1 Desulfosporosinus sp.
TGAGATTTCTGCTCTGTTCTTTGAAATATTTCAATATACGAAATTAAAATATTGGTGAAGGTATCTCATGCATATATATGTGAAAATATAGTATCAAATATTGCCCTTGGCCTTGTTGTACTGTTCGACCGCCATCATATAATTGTCTAAATCGAATTTTTTATTTTATTTGATCGAGATGGCTAGTTTTTATTTGGTATTGTTTTATAGATTATGGAATCTGCTTTTGGTTGCATTCATATTGGATTGGGATTGGCTGTTTAAGTTGCGCTTGTCCACAGATTGAGCCCGTTGTGGTTGATCCTTTTTGTCAATCCAATTATTCTCTTTTCTTTCGCAGATTGTTTTATTTGCTTGCTATGAACTTATCTCTCTTGCCTTCGTTTAGACGACTCTCAGCTTTTTGATCAGTTACTCTTCAATTGCTTTGATTCTTTCTCTTTAGGATTGAAGCTATTGCATTTTGATCTTGTATTTTGACATAAGCTCAGCATTCACTATGCGCATTTGAGTGCGTTCATTTTCTATATAATTTTTATCAATTGCATTGTTTTTTAGATTAATTTCTGTTTTTTCCTGTTTTCTGATGACTTCTAGTTCCATGTTGGCAATTTAAATGGCAATTTATTGTTTTTATTTGGCCAGCAATTGTCTTTAATCCATCATTTGCTTTTTGCATTTGGCCTAATACTCCATAATTCTTTTTTCCTCTTCTCTAAGTCTGTCCTCTTCTATTTTTCTATGTCTTTTGACTTCAATCTACCTTTCCTATATTTAGTTTTATCTTCTTTCAAGCATCTTTTATCTGTCTTATAGTATTTTCTTTTGGTTTTTCAATTGCAACTCGAGATATTCCACATCACTTGAGCTCGTGCTACTTTTGTAAAAATTATTACCTTTATTCGCGTACTATAAGCTTTGTCTAAGCATTGTTATTTAACTTTTATAGGTTTATTACATTCGTTTTTTCTACCATTCGAACATTTCCTTGGCCCTTTTTTGTTCTTCATCATTTATCTTCTTAGATCTCGCCCTTTCCTCTTAAATCATTTTATTAGAATCCCTCATGAGTTTATCTCTCGTTTATCGATTGATGGTGATTTGCTGATCTATATTTTGTTGTAAGAAATCAACCTGCTTTTGAAAAGTATTTTTAATGTGTTAAATCTGTTTTTAATAGTCGGCAGTCATCATTTTGCTGTAGTTGTCATTTTTTGGAGAGTCCTTTAGTATGGTAATGCTTTGATCTACATTAAGTTATAATCTTTTTTTGGGTGATTCTTATTTCTTCTATATTTTTTAAACGGGCTTCGTGATGATATTTTTAAGGTAAGGACTGTTTTATTATTTTTTCTTTTATATTTTAGGTTATTCTAGTATCAATGGAGTGTATGATTTGTAGGGCTATTGTTTTTTTGTTTATTTTTTTAACTCCAAACTCAAATTGTTGGTAATAGGTGGTTCAGGTTTCGGTACATTCAGATTTAGCATGAGTGATTACTATCCTTTTTAACTTTTACCATCGATAGATGACCGTCGATTCATTAATCTTGGAGGTGGTCTGATGATATCATCATCTTCGCTATTTTTTATTTTTGATCCCAATGTTTGACTTTCTTACGGAATCGTTAATCCTATATTTAGACTTTAATTCATGTTATTATTTCCTTATTTTTTGCGAAGTGGTGGCTTCATGTTGCGAGATGAAACAAAATTTTACTAAACCTTACTCGGATTAATGATTGTTTGTTGAGTACGACCTGCATTCCAACCGAACTTATGATCCTCGCTGATGATTTCATCTGTGGGCTATATTTTAAGAGTTGAAGTTTTAACGAAGCTTGAAACTGCTGGGCTCTACTTAATTGCTATTTGCTTGGTCTTGTCGAGACTGTTGGATTTGGGTTCATCAAAATATGATTCAAAGTCATCGATCTTCTTCTTGTTAGGTGCGACTGTAGATTTGTTTTCTGCCGCTTTGGTGAGATATCTATCATCTTTTTCGAGTATGTCATCGAACAGATCATTGAAATCATTGTGATTATTATTTTTGCTGGCGTTGTTAGGTTGTTTGATGGGTTGCTTCGTTTATTTTTTGCTTAATTTTCTGCTTAATAGATGAGATACTTCATGCTTCCGGATCGACTATTGTTCATGGTGGTGGGGACGTAGCCGATATCGAGATCGTCTGGGTTATGGGAGTAGTACCATCGAGAATGTCAAACATTAATCGATAATTATTAGTAATTTAAATTTATAAAATATCGTTGAGCAGTTTGTCTCATTACAATAATGCTTTGAAATTCTACATGGATTCGTTTAAATGATTTTTTGTTGCATATTTCAGCCCTTTTTAAAGCGAATCAATTTTGTTCTAAAGTTACTTCTAAATCCAAAAATGTTTACTTTTTTATTGAGTTCAAATGTAACATTATCAGATCGTTCTGATTCAACGCACTTGACAGCATTTCTAAGATCTGAAATCTGAATATGTTGGATGTTACTTGTATGTTCATTTATTAATTTTTGGCCTAGAGAATGTCGTGGTGTTGTTAAAGCTTAGCCAACAGTTGTTTTAACTATTCTGTTGATAGGTTTTTGAGTTGGTGGTGCTTTTAGTGACTTTAAGAGTGTTTGTTTGGAATCATTAATTATATAATCAGCATCAGATATCAGATGCGTGAATCAATTGAGTCAATTAACTATTTTTATTATTTTTAAATTATATTATTTTTGCTAGTTTTGGCAGTTGCCATATTTGCTCAATTTCATCATTTTAATGGAATGCTCTTTAGTTTAAATATAAATATATTTTAATGAAGTTCTTTTTGATTGCTATCTTCCTTCTCTTCGCTTGCGCCAGCGCCATGTCTCTCAGCAGACATACTGAGGAAGTTGGGGGTGAGACTACTGTTACTACTGAAATCTAACCACTTGACGATGATGAATGGAACAAGAAACTTAACTTTATCTTATCGGGATCTGATGCTGTTGCTGAGCCCGTCCAGCAAACTGTTGACGATTCATCTGTTGAAGAAGAGTCAAACTCAATCGAATGATTTCTTTACATTGTCATTCATTTATTTTTAAGAATTTTTCTTTTTTGGAATTTTGTTGTTTTTGGAATAACCAAAATAAATAAACAGCATTTGAAACAAACGGAGTAGACCATATCACAGATGGCTGATGAAGTGGGATATTGATGAGTATATATAAATAGAGATTGAAAAATAAAGGATAATTGAACTGTTGCAAATTCTACATTTGAAGAAATAAATCATTTCGCCTGTCTTATTTGACATATTTAATTGATTTTTAAGAGTTGTCATCCCTTTTATTCATAATTTGTTACTATTTACTTGTTAACTGTACACTCTTATATCTTATAGTTATTCATATCTTATTATCGCTTAATAAACTATAAATGAAATTCATCATACTAATTCTCGCAATCTTCTTAGTCTTCACTCACTCTCTTAAAATTAATCATCTCAAAAACACACATTTACATATCCCTGCCAAAACACACCAAAGCCATCCACTAACATCTCATAACTAAGACCAGTCGAATATTTCGGAGCAGCCTTAGATGATGGTTGGAGGATTTTCAGATTCATCAATAGATAGTTTAGATGACATGCAGCAATCAGCTTTAGATTTTATTGATCGAAATGTACCCGAGATGAATGATTGGAAGTTGATCAAATTAAGTCAGCAGGTTGTAGCTGGTATGAATTATTGTTTTACTTTTGAAAATAGGGATGTTGATAGCAATGGATAGCAGTAGTAGCTTTGTGTTTGGAGTAAACCTTGGGAAAATAATTTTATGAGCTTGACTACGGCAGATGGAAGCAACTATATTGAAGGAGGATTCACAAATAATATTAAAGAAGGAGAATTTGGAGATGATGCAGAATGACAGTTTGGTAGTGATGTTTAGCTTTTAAAATTTTAGTAATAGTACTAACTTAAATTCAATTAAAATTGAATATATTTAGATTAAATCAAACTTCCGAAGTCTCCTCAGTCAAACCAATCAAATTAATATCAAATCACAGATTTATCGCTTTAAATTAATACTTAAGCCCCACATAATTTCTTTTCTTTTTTCAATAAGCTGAATGGTTCTCCAAGCGATCCTATACAAACTGAAAGAAGTTAATAATGAGACTCTTCAAGAAAATTATATTAATCAAACTAAGCATCTCTATCATATAGGAAAGAAGGTCAAATACTTTAAATTATCAATTTACTAATGACACTTTTGAGAATTAGATAGTGGTCAGCTATTTTAGGGAGATAATCATTTTTCAACTCTTCGGAAATAGTTATTGGCTCAGGATGATTGCATAGGCTGTTGTTTGGTGAAGCTAAACTACTTGAAAACTTTATTTTTATTGAAGTTATGTTATTGAGTATTTGGAATTGATGGCATTTTTAATTTTATTGGCATTTGATTAATTTTTGTGTTTGCCAGAGCTGTTCGAAAATATATTGAGGCTGTTGCATGGCATTTTTTAGAATTCTTTTTGTTTTGTAGGTAAAAATAAATAAGAAATGAAGGCTTTAATTTTATTGATGGAACTGTTTCAACTGAGTTGTGTTGATTCAATAATAAAATGTTTTTCGTTCTAGATGCTGTTGGAATTAAAGTAATAACTCAATAAATACAGCATTGACTTAACGTTTCCTAAAATATAACAAGTAATTTCTAGATGATCTATGAATTATGGTCCATAATTAAACTAATGTATTACGAGGACGATGATTATTAAGGATCAAATGTGCTGATACAGTTGAATCTATTTAATTGAAGCCAGGATATAATCATCATCATTCGCAACGATATTCTAACTATAAATTACTCATTCTTGTTTTTGAATTCATAAATATATCTTAATGAGACTCTTCCTTCTCGCCATCCTACTACTATTGGCCCTCACCAACTCCATCTCCATCAAGCACCTCGAAGGTGAAGTTGCTGATGCTACTTCTGAAGACGCTGGAGCTGGAGATGATTCCACTGATGACGAACTTCTTGCTGAAGGTGATGAGGCCAGCGGCCTTGGCGCTCTTCCAGAAGCTTCAGAACTTTCCCGAGAGCAACTTGAACAATTCTACTCAATCGTTGTTGAATCAATCAAGAATGGTCCCCCAGCCCAATTTGAAGATGACGAAGAATCAGAAGCTGCTGCATGATCCCTCTTCAAAACATTATGAACTATACCTTTTTGCTATTATTTTTCATTATATCAGTCATTTTGACGATCAATAATTCTTATTCAACATGTTCGTTGAGGTTCACAACTAACAAAAGAGTCATAAAAGTAAAGCAAGCATTGCAAATTTGTAAAGGTTGGCCTTGAAATGAATGTATTTCTAGGTTGGTAAGTTAATTCTTGGAAATGCAAGGATGGGTTAATAATGATTAAACACGTAACTGATGATTAGGGGGTTATTTGATATTTTTACTGATTGCAATATATGTTTGATTTAATTTGATAAATGAGTGAATTTGATAAAATGGGGAAATTGAATATTTCATTATATGTTTTTGGAATATATTAAATAGGGGTTGGGGTTGGGGTTGGGGTTGGGGTTGGGGTTGGGG
>DYPS01000216.1 GCA_020719775.1 Desulfosporosinus sp.
CGTCATATAAAGACGTTGCAAATATGAAGGCAATAATAAGAACAAAGATAAGCCCGATTACAACGTTGAGACTAAGATCTCGTGCAAAGTCTGGGCTAATCTTTGTTGAATCTGAAGAAAGGACTTGGGTCTCCAGAACCCGTGTACATGAACGTGGATGAAGCAAAGATATCTTTATCTTTTTACCCACCAATAATGAAACAATTCATTTGAGTAGATGTAGGGAAGTTGAGTCTCTATATCTACGATTCATTGACCTCAACAGACATTAAGATCAAAAATGAGCTTACAGAAATTACTCATTATTTCAACAAGTACAAAGAGAAAAATATTACGGTTGTTTTAGAGCCAACTGGGATATATTTTCAAAAGCTAGTAAAGGTACTTAATGATTTAGAGATTGATTATTTTCTCATTCCTTTGGATGTCATTCATAACTTGAATAAGATTTTGTGAGAGAGTAACAAGAATGATAAGATAGATGCAAGGAAGATAGCTAACTACTGAGCGCTTATTAAAGAACATGAAGAGAAAGGGAGTTATAAGATCAGGACAGTAAAGAAGATTCCCAATGCCGTAATGATACTTAAAACCACCTATTCACAAATTTTTTCTCTAGAAAAAGTACTTACTAGGTTTAAACAACTCAAGCATAATACAGAGAATCATGCGTTTCAAAAAGAATTGGGATATATAAGAGATGGATATGAATATCAAATAGAGATGATGGAAGCTATGATTAAAAAATTGTATGAGGAGGTAGAGAAACTAATTAATGAACTATGATATGGAGAACAGAAACAAGTATTAGAAACTTGTCCATGAATAGGGAAAAAGGTATCATTGGCATTGAGTATATTTTTTATAGAATTGGAACATAAAGGACTTAAAAGATGAGATGGGAAACAAGTAAGAAAATATTCATGACTTAGTCCACAACAGATGCAATCGTGAGAATCACTTAATAAAACAAAGATATCTAAGAGAGGAAATAAATTTGTGAGATATAATATCACGTTTAGTGCTATGAATTGGAAGACACACTTAAAGTATGAAAAGCGTGCAGAAACTACGATAGGAAAATTTTGAT
>DYPS01000217.1 GCA_020719775.1 Desulfosporosinus sp.
TATACTAAACCGCCTTTAAAATCTGGAAATTATTATCAAAAACATTTTTTAGTTCGTGAAAGTAATTTCAAAGATTTGAAAAGAAATCTAGAAATACACTTCTAAACTCATCTAGTGTATCATAGTACTTGTTTTTCACAAGTTTAACTTTCATAAATTTTCGCAATCTTTCTATAAGATTTAGATTTGGTGAATATGGCGGTAAATAACAAAGAACTATACCTAGTTTTAATGCATATTCTTGTACTTCATAGGAACGATTGTAAGCTGCATTGTCTAGAAATATAAATATTGGTTTTCAGTCCGGATAATCTTGTCTAATAATTTCTAATGCTATTTTTGTACTTTCTGTATCACAATTACTTTCAATTATCAATCAACTAAACATCAAGTTCAATGGGTTTATGCCTCACATAGCTGTTATTCTGTTTCTTCATGTATTTGATTTTAAATATACTTCTGTTCATTTTTCTATCCAACACTTTGTTGATTCACTATTGTGAAGTTGATGAACTGGATCATAAAAAAGAATATGATTTTTTCATTGTCTTGCTTGTTGCAAAAGTTCGAAATAATCTTCTATGAATTCTTGTTGCACCTGTTCGCTTGCAATTTTTCATGGAACTACTTTTTGTTTTTTGAAAGATAAGTGAAGTTTTTTTTTAATATTTTCTGTACTGAGTGTAAATGATATTCAAATCAAAAGCTTTCTTGAATAAATTGTTTACATTCTTTCGCTGTATCAAAAGGTTTTTCTTTGTTTCTTCTTTTTAGAACTTCTAGTTGTTCTAATGAAAGTAATGGTATTTTTCATTTATAGTCCCAACTTAAAAGATTTTTAATTCATCACTCTGTATATTTCTTTATCCGAACTCTTACAGTTTCAATAGTTATATCAAGAAATTTTGATACTTTCTCATGCGTTCGTCATTCATTTTTCAGTTTTATACATTGAATTCTCTTAAAAAAATGAGGGTTTTTTGATTGAGATTCAATAAATTTAATCTCTTCAAAAGTACGTTCTGAAAGTTTGATAAGTCTTTTTTTTGCCATTACTAAAAATTAACTACTAAAAACTAGTAGTTTTTTT
>DYPS01000030.1 GCA_020719775.1 Desulfosporosinus sp.
CCCCAACCCCAAACCCCAACCCCAACCCCTTCAATTTAATTTGAAATATACAATTGAATGATTTGGGATCGTTTTAGCTGCAGAATGCTATCTGATGCTTAATTACAGTATTCAACACAGTAATGTAGTGATTTAACAGTATGACATTTTAGTCTTCAATGACATATTTGATGTAATAAATGTCTATGCATAAACAATCACTTTTCGACTTCAATCAAAAGATGGTACATCTGGTTGATGTAGTTTATGAATTAGCTGTAACACACTTGAATGTTATCATTTGTTATCACTTTATAGAAACTCAGCTATTTCAATCTGTTCAATTCTTTTGTAGCATTGCCAATTCGCTTCTTTATATTCTCCTCAGTCTCAGTCCCACGGCCTCTCAGCCTCAACTACAACTATTCAATAGATGGAGGAACCACAAAAATATAATGCCAATTCTCATGTTTTGCATGAACCTTCTCAGCACCTTGAATATCAATATCAAACAGACAAATCTAACTACCAATAATTCTACCTTTCCTTTCTTTATGATATTGTCCACGTAATCGGCAGATGTGCCGTAATAGTTACCATGCACCTAGCAATACTCAAGAAATCCGCCTTGTTTTATTAGCTGGATAATTGAAGAGATACCTTAGTAGGAAATAACTTACTTTTTAGAATTATTGGCGAGAAACGAAGAAGTAGTGTTTGCCGTGAATTTATCCTGGTCGAGGTTGGCGAGTGGTATAGCTGACGCTGAGTTCGAAAAGTTAGGGAAAGCAATCGATGATGTTGGTGATGAGAGTTCCTTTTCCTACTCCAGAGCAGCCGCTGACAATTAGTGGCAAATATTTCTGTACTTTTAGTTTCTGTTGAATCATATAAACCTAAATAATATCAGCCACTTCAACTGAAATGTAGGAATAGATAGGAAATAGAGAAACAACTCTAAGTTAATGGTTATACAGTTGTGGTGATCTTGTATTATACTTTTGTTTAAAATGCAGGCTGTTTATTGAGTTCGTTCAAAATGAGCTTTGTCCATTATAAAGTACACTAAAATATATAATATAGATATATCAGTGTTCAGTTGTTGTCAATAAATTCCATCCTATATAGAACTATTCATTTAATTGCTAATCATTTTTAAAACCGCCAAATTGTCAAGTGCTTAATTATTTGTCCTTTCTCACTCAAATGCAATATATTAATTCGCAATTCAGCATGGATCATAATTAATCTATCGATCTGCTCAATCAGGCCTTCATTGCTGATACTCCACTTAGATTCAATTAGGAAAGTCACAGTTGGCAAATTAGCTAAATTGTTGGGAATTCTCATTTTGTTGTCAATTTCAATGAGTCCTAGCCTTCAAAATGGAGTTGTTCGTCTTCTGAAGAATAGTGCAGCATGAAAAGAAAACTAACATCCACGTAGCTGCGTCCAATCATAGTATAGAGCCAAACAGCCACAAAGACATTGGCGAACAAGGAGTGGTTGGTTAATTTAATGGAGGAGATAGACAAAATTGATTATTATTGATTCTATTGTTTACAATTGTAAGGATAAATATGTTGGAATAATAAAACATAAAATAATAAACAATAAGTAATTATCAGTGGAAGAGCAGAGTATTGTCTAAAGTGCTGTTCGTAGATTCTGGGTCTTATATTATTTAGATCTGCTCGCAGGGTAGTTTACGTAGAGAAATAAAAGCAGGAATTGCCAGCACTGAAATCGCTGCGAATACAATCTGAAGGTTAAGTTCGTTGCCTGTAAACATGACGATGAGTTGAAAGAGAAAGCATGTGATGGAACCCAGTTGTTTATTAACTGAGAAAGATTATGATCTTCCTTTGAATTATCGTGAGCATACGATATATAGCCAGCCTTCGATGTAAAACAAAAAGAAACCCCAATAAAATGCAGAAATTAGTGTTAGCATGAAATTTTGAGCCTATAGTGTTGCCATGGCCAATATGCATCCAACTACAAAAAATGATATTCCTAAACTGCCTGATTTCTTACCACCCAATAAATCTCCTAATTTACCACTGATATATCCTCCAAGCGATGCCCCACATCCTAGTGCAACATTGCAGTAACCCGCATACAAATTAAGATTTTCTATGGGGGTATCTGACGGTATCATATGTGTAATTTCTGAAATATGTATACCAAAGCATATCCCATCTATGATGAGTATGAATAAAATTGAAAACATTTTTGGGTAGTATCTGAAGACTCCTCCAAGTGAACTCTATGATACATCTACGGGTTAGATCCTTTAATGATTGGCTGTTGGGATTTGTTAGGGGAAAGAATCTTATGTGACATTTTTTATGAAGAAAAGACAGAAAATTATGGAGCAGATTCCGGTTGCTGTTATGGTAAGGAAGTAGATTTAGACGCTGAATAGACCCAACCCAAATGTTGTTATTGCTCCGGCAGAAATATGAGAGAGGCAGTAAATAACGCTAAATAAACCAAAATGCTGTCCTTTTTGCTATTTCACTCCCGCGCGTTCACAAATTATGTGAATATAGCGACCTTGACTAACCCAAAGCAACCCAGCCGATAGTCCACAAATAGCTGCTCCCGAGCAAGTGAGAATAAATTTGAAAGGGAGAGAAACAAGGGGAACGAAGAGTCCAGTTGAGAAGTTTAAGGTGTATGCAAAGGTGGCAATAAGCATTTGATTTTTGATGGTCCAAGGACAACTAGGTGCGTAGACTGTGGAGAGAATGAAGGCCATATAGCTGATGGCGATATTGGCGGGTCCAATGGCGGTTAGTGAAGCTTGTTCGTAGATGTAGGTTAGTATGGTGAGAAAGGAATTTGTGGCTGTAAAGAGAATGAAGAAAAGGAGACTAATTTTTAGAGTCTATCGTTTGGGACCGCTTAGCTCCATAACAACACTAATAAATCTACTTCGACGTCAGTTTGCACCCAATTGCAAAGTTTATCCAATCAAATTGCATTCAAATAATCGACTGGGAAAATATGATTGCCCCAAAGCCAATGGCTTCACTAGATTTCTTATTGCATTATAATTCTTGAACATATGCAGATAATAGAGCACTAAGAAATAGGAATGAGCCGTAATTAGTTCATATATACTACTTTGAGATCAGCAATGCTTCAAAGAAATGCTTATCCAACTAAAGATGCCTAACAATCACCAGGCAGCGCTCACTGTTCTTATAGTTCAATTCTCATCCTGCCTAAGGCTAGATTGCAAACTCCAATATAATGGAAATTTACTCTGGGTCTGAGTACATTGACAGTCTAGTTGAGGCTGTCTCCTTTTGATAGCGAACTTGCTAGAATAATTGAAAAGTTGTTTGTTGGTAGATAGTAGTAGCTATTTCAAATGTTGCATCTTATAAACTAGTTGGGGTTGTGTGAGGGTGAGGGAGTGTTTTTGGGGACAAAGAGAGGAGATATTCTATTTAGGATGAGAATTCCTCGTGTGTTTTTGTTTCCTGAAACTGTTAGACTTCAGCGATATTTGGTTGTTCGTTTGGATAAGGCTGTTTCTACTTTTTCTAGATAAATTCAAAGGATCATTATGCAGTTTCCCCCTTTTGTTGGAGTTGCCAATTAAACCACTGCCAGCAAGAAACTCAAAGAAGAATAGGACAATTTGATCATTCTCAAAGAGATCTTTGAAAAAAATCGTAAGCTAAGAGAAAAAAGTAGCAAAATAAATTTGAGTTGGGATTACAACAAAATAGTTGGTGAAGCAATAAAACTGTTGCAATGTGGGGTATCATCAGTGACTAAGGGCAAAATCAAATCAAACGACAAACTAGTTGATGAAATATAACTCAGGCTAATTTCATAAAAAAAGCGAATTGGATAATGTTTACAAGATGAGGGTCGTTGTCAATAGGCGATATTGACGGGGATGAAAATAAAATAGACGATTCGTTAGAAAATCCTATGTGAGGGTGGGTATGCATCGATAAGGGAGGGTATATATAGTTTTATGACATATAAATCATTGAATCCTGATGAATAATAGATCTGTTGGAAGGAATTGAAAGAAAGAATATAGTAAAAATTAGTGAAGAAAATAAGTTTGAGTATGTAAGGTAAGGATATTGCAATCCGAAACTAAATGTCTTTTTTGCATTTCATTCGTAATAGTATTTGTCCATATATTGCCAAATATTATTGTCAGGTGGCCAAACATGATCATTTTAGTGATGGGATCTATCTTGATCATTATCCTCGTTCTCTGGCTTAGAAAATATCTAGGAGTAGCTGTCTGGATAGAATGAATATTTCATATGATGTGCTGCTTGGTTTGGTGTTTTTGAAGGAGAGGGGAATTATTCATAGGGATGTCAAACAAAATAATATTATGATTGATCGAGAACGTAGAGCTAGGTTGATTGATTTTGGATCTGTTGCACCCATTGCTGGCGTCGGAGAATTCAACCCTGAAGATAAAAGACGTAAACATTGATGTTATTTAGTTCGTTCAACTGAGGGATATTTTTTACCTTATAAAGAGGCTGCGGCTGAGGTGCGCTCAGTTGGATAAAAATATAGTCGTGGTTAATTTTAGACTCATGAATCTTTTGATATGTTTAGTCTAGGTGTAATTCTTTGGCAGTAGTTTGATCTGGACTGTAGTGACTATGGTGATCCTGTTCGATAAACTTTAAGATATTTGAGTTTAAAATGTAAATAGGCAAATCCTGATGATAGATTGCAGCAGGAGTAGGCAGCTATTTTTATGAAGCACTTAATAGGATATGAAGCTAAAAGACGAAGTGTCACCAATATGATTTAACGAAGGGCGAGGGATGCTGAAAAAGGAAAAGTGCAGGAGGACAAAAATCAGAAAAATTGTGATTGAAGTTACTACTATTTATATAGATTTGTTGGGATTTATTTGCACAGCGAAAATAAATTGGTTAAATGAAATTTTAATATCATTCATTTCTGTAACCACCTCTTTTTCTCTCTCCACCTCTATTCTCACCACCCTCTCTTCTGTCACCTCCTTATCTTCTCTCTCTTCTCTCTCCTCCCTCTCTTCTGTCTCTTCTGTCTCCTCCCTATTTTCTGTCTCCTCCTTCTCTTCTTTCTCCTCCTTCTCTTCTCTCACCATTACCTCTTGCTTATCTTTTTGAGGCTCTTTCTTTCTCTTCCTTTTACCATGATTATTTGGTGAGGAATGTTCCATCTCCTTTGATGGGAGGTTGGTAACCTGAAGCATTGAGATTTTCTTTGGTGGGGGTTTTGGTGAGAGTAACTTCAATGACAGTGATAATTCTTTCAAGTTTGACTTCGAGGAGTCCTTCTTCTCTGGGTTCGTAGACATCAACCATCTTTTTTTCTGAAATGGTGATGACTTGATGAAGTCCCTAAACTTTTCTCTTGACAATTTCAGCAACCCATAGAGCCTTGTCCATAAGTTTTTCAGCAGCCTTGATGGTGACACTGGATTTATCTTCTCCAAAGAAGAGAGTGAGTGCCCGAGAGATGTACTTGCCTGAGTGTCTCAAGTTGTACCATAAAAGGGGGAGAAGCGCATGATGATATCAGTATCAGCCTTTTCTTGATGGGTTTCCTGTTCTCCGCTGACTCTTGTGTATTTGGCACGAGTTGACATTTTACTTAAAACTAATTATTAGAAATTTCAACTTTTAAATCAAATAACCATCTATGATTATACATGCAACTGTCTTGGTATTTCTGCTTTAATTTACTAACAAATGATAAATATTAAAGATCAACGCATTTTGATCGAGGGTTTCGAGAGATAGCGTTGAATTCTAAGTCTTTCAGCTTCACAATGTTTACTTCTATGAATATGTTCAGTCGTTCCTGGTATTTCTTCCAAACTGCAATGATATATTTTAGGATCAACTTGTTTGGCTTTGAAGAGAGGTATCATTTATGCATTGCATTCTTCGATGAAGCTGTGAAGATAGTCCTATTTGTGATAGCATATCCTTTGGCATTTTTGAATTTGTGAGTTAGATTTGTACCGATGGATTGTTGGATTGAATTTGCATTATTTGGTCTATTTCACTAAACTTTCATACTGCATTTTGTTGAGTTTGATATCTCTATTTCTAGCCTATCGATGCATACGGTTGTAGACATCGCTTGAGGCTAATGATTTGGATTGGTTTGATTTTGTTTTTGGTTTGTTTAGATTTTGTTTATATATGGCCTATATTGTTTCAAGAGGAGTATAATTACTGAGTTATCGAAAATTATTGACTGAATCACTTGTTTAATTTACACTTAGAAAATTATTTAGGATTTGTTTGAGAGTTAAATATTTGTGTTAGTTCTGTGGAAGAGGGGCTACAATAAACAGTTGACAAACTTAGTAGATGAGTCCAGTTGGTAGTGTAACTTCTCCATAGTTGATAATTCTTAATATTTTCCACAATTAAAGCACTTCTTTATCTTTTACATTTGCAAAAAGTTGTTGATTCAGCAATCGCCAGCCATCAAATTTGAAGTACCCCTTATTTTCTTTACATTCCAGCTGTTTTATTGATTGCAGCAATCGATATTCTTCATCATGTTGTGTTAGATCTTATGTGTTATGTTATTATGGTGTGTTTTGCTGTTGTTTGTGTTGTGATTTGAGTTTGTAATTGATTTCTTCTCGTAAGGACTTGCCTGAGTGCGAATACTGGGTGTGAATTGGCGTGTCTTTGTGGGGGGTGATAAACATTATTAGTATATTTTATTAATTCTAATATAAATTGTAGTTTGTTTTTGTTTGGCTTATAATAATAATCAACAAATGATGATCTTATATGCATGGTATGAAACTCATGAAATATATTCAATGACTGATCAACACACTCTTATCAATCAACTAACTAAAGGTTGGACACTGTCTACATAGCATTGATTGGCTTAGACGCACATTCAACATATTTATTATTTTTTCAAATTGGCAAAAAATTAGAACTAACTGTTTTATGAAGTCACTTTACAGTTGCTGACTTCCTAGTTCATGATTAATGTTTTATTTAAAATCAATGTATTTTGATCGATGAGGGAATGACATAAACAAAAAGTACATTATTATCAATTGACATTTTTTATATATTTCATCTTTCTATCTGCAGCCAAATCATTTTTGGCGATGTGCTGTATTTTTAGCTAATCTTATTTAGGTGTCATCTAATGTGTTTCACCCATAATTTATTTGTTCCAATACTTGTTGTGCAATTTCTTCTTATTTTTGAAAATAGTTTGAAAGGGATTTTCCTTTTGTGGACTGAATGGGCTTAAACTTCTTTTATTCTGTTTGATCATTCTAATTTCAGGGGATATGTTTATCACTCTCGGAGTTAGTGATTCATCAAACTATTCGCTATTTCCTTGAAACCTATCTAAATCTGGATATTTTTTTAGTCTGACAGTCTTTTCCTTCCCATTACGTAGGTTATGAATGGGTCTATCATTTTCACCTATTTGATTGCTGGGTTGTACAATTTCCGATCGTCCAGATGCAAAATGTCCAAATGCCAAATCTGCCAATCTTTTTCCTTTGTCTACTGTCGATATTGCTTTTAATAGATATCTATAGCGCTAGCTATCCAAAAGTGGAACTATGTTGCTATTGGCCTCGTTTTGATCTTACAAGGAGCGATAGGGTGTTCCTACTATAAATTATCGATCTGTAAAAGCTGTAACTCTGCCACTCTATCGATTGATTCTACTGGTTACTTTCCTTTTGCGAAAGTTGACGGTCTGATAGAAAGTTTTAAACCCAAAATCTGGCAATTTGCTATCAACCGAATATCTAAGATATCTTGAATGATGTTTTTTTTCTTAATTGAATGAGATATTGATGATGTTATTGGGTTGTATTTTAAGGGTTGGTATATTATTTTTAATTGATTATTGTTTATATGGTTGTTGGGGGGTGTTGGTGGGACTATTTTATGGGTTTTGTTTTATTGTTTAGAACATGATATAATTATTGGCCTTGGTATACACTAAATTAAAAATATCAATCTATTTTAACGAATGGTTATGGCTAGCCCTATTGCAGTTATTCAGGCTATTCTGGCTGCTTCTATATTTTGGTATCGTTGTTGTTCTCGGTTGGGTGACGTTCATCGTGATTTTGGGGCGAGAATGGTATGGTCATTTGGTTTTCTCTCTTGATTTGACACGTTTATGGAACTTCTTGAAGATTGGGCAATATTTTCGGATTGGTTAAGTAGCACATATTGACTCCATAAGCCAAAATGATGAGATAGTACGCTATCTTTTTCCATCCATAGTCCACGATATATCCGCTGAAGAACAGCAATAAGAAATAATACAAAGCGAGAAGAATGAAGATGAGATTGCGATGCAGTATGGTCTTACTTTTAAAAAAATATATCCTCCATAAATAATTTATAAGTGGTGTTAATACAAGAATTATTAATACATATTGTATGAGTTCCACCCAAATTTGATTCACCAAGTGTAGTTGTCTAAAAATACTAACAATATAGAGACATACAATCCCACTTATTTTTAAAACTCGAAATATTATATCCCAATTTGAATTCTTCAATCTGCGATGAGTGTAGTAGAGAAATATTCCAACGTAGAGGATGTACATTGATGAACACATGTTTGATATGAAATTGCTTACTGTGTTTGGGAAAGCGATCTAGGTGAAGATCAGTGGGTTGGCTGTGAAAAAAAGAATTATGTGGAATATTGTTGGACAGTTTATTGTGTCTGCTCGGACGTAGAGGATGAAAAGGAAGGTTATGTAGCGGATGAGAAGTTCAGTACCGGTGAAAAATTAGGAATAACGAACTAACTATACTGTCAGTGGAGCTGAAGCTTATCTTTATTATGTTTTTTAAGTTGGCTATGGATCTTAAGTTTTCGTATTATTTTAAGTTTGGTTAGGAGTTGTTGAGTTAGTAGTATTGATTGAATCTGTGGTATTGTCAAATTAAGTGGAATTGTCGTTTTGCAGTTTTCTAGTGTTGGGCACTATAACCGTGTATCTTCTGATTTTTTTGTATATTCTGATTGAGTAGCTGATTTATTTGAGTACGTGCACTTCTCCCATGAAAATGAGAGCTTCCCCATTGAAAATAATTTAATATGCATCTTTTCCTGATTTTTAGTAAACTGGCAATCCCATTATTTCATTATTTCTCATTGCATAAATCTAAATCCAAGTAATCTATTAATTCAAATCTATTTCCTCCCCAAAAATAGTCTTCATACTTTCCAATCTTTTTTGATTCAACCTAACAAAATATTTCAATTCCCTCTGCAAAGGATTTATTTTTTTAATAGTTATAGTCTCATATCCTTCATCCACATCCGAACACTAATCATCATCGCATAATTATTTACTCAATACAAGCGGATCATTCTCAACTATTCCGATGATGAGTGGAGATGGTAATACTTTCAGAAACAGAATTATGAGTAGAAGTGCTGTGGTAATTTTGAAGTGAGTTATGATGAAACGTCTGTTGGAGATGATATCTGCTTCGATTGTGTGCTGTAGAAATGGGGAGTCGTGGTGTAGTATTTGAGTTTGTTAGTCGGTTTAGTAGTATTCGTCGGATTAGTTGACTTCTGCATGGGTGTGTTGTTTGGTGGAGTCGGGGTTGGAGTTGTGCTCGCCGAGTTGGAGCATTTGAATGATTTTGATAAATAACTAACTCGATTTAGAATGGATCATTCTATATTTTCAGCATATCAATTGTGTTATCTATTGTTTGGATAATAAAATATTCTGATTTATTGCAAAAGAAGGAGAGTTGATTACATTTTTGATATAATTTTATACTTTGCTTTATTCATGTCAAATCATTAAAATAATCAAAAATAAATTTGAAGTTAACTTTGATCTTATCTTCCATTATTAGTCTATAAATATTTGCAAAATGCAATATTGATTCGGAGGAAACCATAACTTAATATTTAAATCATCTTATTAGAAGTTTATAGTGAATGTCATTTATAAAATTATAATAGTTATCAACAATGACCAAAAAATTAAGAAGTAAGACACGTAAAGAGGAGCAAGGTTTAAGACAGGCTAAGATACGTCCTCCTCTTATACGTCCAAAGTCCATGGAAGAGTTCGCCTCAACTTTCAAGAAGGAACCCAACGAAATTAAAAATAAACAGAAGAGGCAGGAAGTTCATTACAAGCGAAGTGTCATGAAGAATCAAATTCAAATGAAGGAACGCAAATAGAGGAAGAAATTGCCAGCTGAGGAGAGGCAGAAACCTATAACAATTGAAGATAAGCAGGAGGGCGGTGAATAGTTCATAGAGTAATACGATGAAGCTGTCTTTGACGAGTTCAACAAGATATTAGATAACGATGGGCCAGTTAAAATACTTATAACTACCTCAATCAAACCTCCAGTCAAGATATATGACTTCTTGAGGGAATTGATGATGGTGTTCCATAACATAGCTTTCTATCCTCGTCGAGATATGAAACTTGAAGAAGTTTATAAGTATGCTAAAACATTGAACTATACTCATGTGATGGTGTTGAGATATAGTGCAGGTTGGGAATTGCTTGTGAGGCATCTTTAAGGTATGTTGGCTGTGTTCAAGATTACTAGTGTTTAGTATCAAAAGAACATTAAACATCATGCGGTTGCAACTGAACACGTTCCGGAACTCATCCTCAATAATTTCGATTCGAAAATAGGTGTGAGAGTTGGTAGATTACTGGCTTCTCTCTTTCCTCAAAGCCCTGAATTTAGAGGGAGAAGAATAGTGACTTTCCACAATCAAAGAGACTTTATATTCTTTAGACATCATCGCTACATCTTCAAAGAGGGTTATGAGGGTGTCGATATGCAATAAATTGGTCCACGATTTACTTTAAGAGTTAAAAAGATATATGCTGGTGATTAGGAAAAAGTGCAGGGACTGTAATTTGAGGCCCGGGACAACATGTATGTTGAAAGAAAAGCTGTTTACTTATGATATATTTTTGTCTAATTTAAAAATTATTATCCATCATTTCACTGAAAATCCTGTTTGGGCAAGAGACTTAGAAGGAGAATATTTGATCTTTGAGTTCACGTTCATATAATTTGGAGGATCAACTACTTTTGAACCTAATTCGTAATGAGTTCCATGTTTAGCTTCGCTTTTCAGTTATGTAAAAGCTGGTCTTTTTTCAGATGGGAATCTAAATAAATAAATGTCTACTTCCAAGTTGGACCTTCTTCTTTTCCTCTAAGATTGTAGTAGCCTGGCCCTGGAGTATGCCTATGTTTTTCAAAATCTGGTCTCTTCTCTTTTGGTACTTCTGAAATAGATTCTCTTGGTTTGACCAAAGTAATTTTTGCATCATACTGTCCAGGTCCAGGATTTTATGGATTCACAGCTAAAAATTAATTTTTTGCTATAGTTTTAGTGGAAGAATATCTAGGTGCTTAATTGAGAACTTTCATTTTTGCATTCGCATTGGTATATTAAGCAGGTCCTGGAGTTTTTTCATTTTAATCAAGAGGTTTTCTGTTGGATTTAGAAAACATGCTAGCTGACATTGATCTATATTTGGTTCCAGCAAATTTAGGATTATGTATCTAAGGTCCAGGAAATTATTTTTTGAATTGTTGCATATCATCCATAAAGGTTTTACGCTTTGTTTGAGTTGTTGCGCAACGCGGGGCTAATGATTTATTTTTTAGATGGGATTAATATTGTCCTGGGGCTGGCATTTTTGATAGCTCCATTGCTATCAAATCATTAACTTTTTGTCGGCAGGAGTAGCCTTTCTTCTTTGATGAGTTGTCTTATACAAAGCTGGATTTATTATAGAAAGCTGGGCCTGGAGTTAGCTCACCTTCTCTGAAGTCTGTCTTACGAAATTATCCTCCGATCTTGCATCGTGGATTGTTTTGATCTACAAAGTCAGCTGCTGATGCTGATTGATAATAATTAGGTGCTGGAGTCTTTTCTGTTTCTGTGAGATCTTTGCGATGTGAAGAGCCAATAAACACTCCATGTTTTGTTTAAAATGCTCCCTTGGCCTCATAGCTTGTTGACGCAGGTTTATAAGCATTATGATCAAAATCTATCTGATGATTTGACTTGCTTTTGACACCAAGCGTATGTACTGGAGCTTTATTAAGCACTTTTGACCCTTCAGCTTTATAGTCTGCTGGTCCTGGAGTATGCTTATTGTAGTCAATAAATTTTGCACTCATTGAGCGTTTGATTCCATCCTAAATAGAATTAAATATACGGTGATATTTGAAATTTATTTGTATGTGCCTGGTCCTGGATTAGGTTAGAATGGTTTGAATAAATTTCTTGGTTGTGTTGTTTGTGATACAGTTGCTGCCTGTGGCAGTGGTTTCTTGACTTGGTAATCTGCTGGACCTGGAATTGATACTCCTTGATTGGATTTTGTGACGGCTATATTAGGGTGAAATTACATTGCGTTCTGGATTTGAAGGTGCAGGTGGGAGTGGAGTGGAAAGAGTAGTGCATTTAATTTTATTTGATAACTATTACAAATTCAATCTGGAATCAATCATAAAAAAAATAGTTGAAAATCAAGAAAACATCTAAAATATAACTTGTGTGAACCACAAACAGATTATAGTAATTTTGGAGTTCAGTTTCATTTCCTATTAATATGTGTAAACAATTATTAAAGAATGATATGGCGTTATATAGGATATATTACTTATCGATAGTATTAATCTAATACAAATGATGAGATATTATGATTGAATTACAATCATGCAAATTTGTAAAAATAATTATTTGGCTGGGAGTAGTCGGGCATTGTGAAAAAGTGCTGATATTGGGGCATCATTATGCTATGTGGGATCATTGAAGGCATTCCATAGAGTATGGGAACTCCAGTCATCATTCCAAACATCTACTGTCTTGCCATATTCATAGGTGGATTCATTACAACAGTCTGTTTTTAATCTGTTGTTTGGAATCTCAACTGATTCTTGCTTCTCTTTTTGGAAGCCTTCTCATCAAGCTATTCTACTTTTGAGCTAAGGCTGGATTAATTTATGAAATTTCTCTAAAGATGATTTTATATTGGTTAATTATTATTTTACTATTGTTAAGGCATTTTTTAATTATGCTCCTTTTTAGCATTTTCATCGTATTTTGATTAGTTTAACAATCCTAATGAGCTCTGTTGACGAAGCTAGTCGATGAGATAATTCATGATATCTTCCTAACTTTTATTTTTATTATTTTCGCTTAATCTACGGGCGCATGTCATCAACGAATTGAAACGATTTTTAATCATATGTTCAGTGCGCTAATTCGTTAATAAATCCACAACTCTTGCCCATTTCCGACCTTCTTTTTGGACAGAATCTAGAATAACTAGGTCTTCATGAATGCTCCATTCTCCTTTTTTAATCTTTTTATTCATGTGATTAAACCAATGTTCTCTGCACTGTTTCGGAGTTTTGAAGAAATTTCCTTCGGATTTAAAGAAAATATGCTTGGAAATTGCAGCCCATTTTCCGTTAAGGTCGCTTCTGGGTAAATAAAATGTTACTGTATGCAGGCATTAAGAAGTTTTTCTTCAAATGGGTCCCAATGAACTCTTTATGAGTTTTTTTCGATGATTTTGACTTCGTACTTGAGTAGAAGGAGGCTTTTATGGTGGAAACAGGCTGAAAACTAATTCCATTCGCTTTCGGTCTGAATATAAATTAAAATACGATTTCTGAGAATTTTTTGACAAAAACCTTGCAATAGGCGAGTACAAACCATAGGAATAGTTTCCGTTCATCCTCTTGCCATTCCTGATTGCTTAGACGGTTCCAGGCTTTTTTGTACCTGTTTAAAATCAAAATTTACCTTTTTTCCATTTGGTTAAATTTTTTAACGAGTTAATCGCTTCGCAGACTCAACTATCGAAAAACTACATAATTGATCTCTCTTTTGAAGTCAGCAGCCAATTCACTCACTGTTGTTGAGCTTTTTAAGCGAGAAAGAGTTTCTATAAAAATGTTAGTAGTCATCAATATCAGTTTAAGATTATAAATCATGGGGATTAATAATATAATTTAAATGACTGGATGTTAAATTGTAGTAAGGTTTCATGTTTTCTCATCAACTGTTGCGTAAGTGATCATAACTCGCCTTATTTTTCAATTTTAATGGAGAGCTATTATAAACTAATTCTTTACGTTGTAAGAAGTTCAAAATCGTTAATGGATATATGAAACACCATCATATTTAGTATTAATTTTATTAGATCAAACATTACCACTTTGAGCTATTATGGATTTAAATCGCACTATAATATTTATATACTGAAGCTTGAATATCGATTATGCTTCTGAAAATACTCTAATCTGCGATAATACGAGAGGCAGGTAAGAATACCCACACGTAAGTCTTTTTTAATAGTCCATTGTCCCTACTTTGAAACATTCACTAATTTTTGATAACTTTTTTCATTTTAAATATTTATAAAGATGTTGGGGCTTTCCAACCCATACGTTACTGGATGCATCTTATAATATATATGACTCAGACAGAAGTATTCGATTTCTTAAAGTTCTAATTTTGTATTGATTAGTTTTCTCATCGGTAATTTTTAAATTTGCATTTTACCAAAATTTATTTTTGATATTTCATCATACATCCAAGTTGGTGATGCTAGCATTTCAAAAAGCTAACTTCACACTTTCTTGGCATTTTTGCAGTTAGAATTATAAGAAAATATTTTATTTTAGTTGTTGTCTAAAATACTAAAAAAAATAGAAATTGATAAAGCTTTTTCAGTGATAAGTCTAATTATAACACGTTAAGTAGAACTGAAACTGTGACTGGCTTTTGAAGTCGATAACGCTTCTGTTTTATTTTTATGATAATTGTTTAGAATTAGGTCGAAATATCAAACAAATAAATATAATGGTCATTGTGACCTTGATAAATCAATTAGATCAATAGTACAGACTTGTCTAACTGTCATTTTCAAACCTAGAGTCATAACTTTGACGCATTCCAATATCCCTAGTATTGGCAGCGAATACCATATTCTTATTTTGCCGACCTCGACCCAGTTCTCCACTCATATACATTCCTCCCTATTGTTCCCGCTCGCTATAATTTGATGATAGGTCAATTTATTGTGACTTAATATCTTTTTCTCCTTAGATTTATTCGATGGCCGTTAATATTTAGCTGATTATAGATCTACCACTAAATAGTTCTCCCTTTCTCTAAAGTTACTTTTGCATAAAATCATATATCAGATGAATTTTGTGTGCTTCTCGAATATTGAAAGGGTAGCTTCCGCATAGTTTACCTAAATCATTTTTGGAGGGATTTCTGAGTTGGCTGAAAGCCTCTATTTGAGGTATTTTTAATAAATCTTGGCTCTTTAATTAAATTTTGAGCAGCTGCTTGTAAAGCTGACGAACTGAATTAGCGAATAGTTACTCATCTCAAGATAGATATCCTCACATGACAGATTGCTATCTTATTATTTTTCAGGAATTACGTTGGGGGTTTGGTATTTTTCCTGCACCTTGAAAGAAGGTCTTCCGGATGTTTCGGATTGAATGGATGGCTTTTTAAGGCGTTTAATTTTTTTTGAGCTTTATTGTTTTAAATCTCCTTATGAGGAAGTTTCTGATTTTTCTGACTGTCTGCTATCATAGAGATGATGAAATTTATTTTAATCATTAATGGGTTGCCTCCTATTAGTTGACACATTATTTTCATATATTATTTTCGGCTGTTGTTTTTCGATGGCAATCGAACTAAGTTTTTTCTAATAAAAGGATTATAGCTGTTTTTTATTGTTTTCTTAGTTTTCATACATCCGCTGTAGTTCTTAATTTTTACTGTGTTGTCCTTCTAATTTTTATTAAAGCTGCTGTATGAGATATGCTTGTGATTTTTTGGTGAATTCGAGGTTGCTGACTTGCCCTCTAAGTCTAGGATAAATCAAATATAACATACTTTTCATTCTAAAGCTTAAGTTGTTATAGTTCATCTATAATGGAGCTCTCTTGCATGCGTTGGCGGGTCAGTGTATTTTCGAGTTCGCTCTTGAGTTCATTGAGTTCGTTAATCTTGCTGGTCAGGACTTGACTGTCAAGTTTATAGCTCTGCAATTTAAGTGTTTATGTATGTTTTCCCTTAGCTAACATGTTTTCGATATTCTAAATTAATTTTAGCAAACTGCAATAATATCATTAAAATGGTTCACGCATGTGTTTTATCTTCGGACGACAAAGGGAATCGTAGAATCGATGTCGATAACGTTGTTCTTCACTTTCGCGTTGCACCCATACTGGTAGCTAGAACATGTTATTGCTGCCAATATGACGAAACTAGTTTAAAAAACGACGCATTGATGTGAAATTAATGCTGGTATAAAGTCCATCGATTGTTTGGGATTCTCCTGCTTTAAAATTTGGTTCGGATTATTTTACAGGAAATGGAATGAATTTTTTATTGCTGGCATTTGGTTTGTTGTTTTCATTATTTGGTTGTTGTTCGGAAGATTTGTCTATATTTTATTGATGCGTTTTTTAATTTATGGCTTATTAATTGATGGATTATTGATCTGTTAGAAGTATTCCAAATTACTAAGTTTGGTTATTTGAAATTTAATTTCGCAAAATTATTTAGTTTTAGTGTTGTAGTTGTATTTTTCGCTATTATTTGTTTTTTTCTTCGTTTGGTTCTGGTGAACTTTCACGTGATACTGTTTTCATTTCTTACTCATATAAACTTGTTGTGCAATCTCCCATATTTTCTGCCTGAATACCTTGATCTGAAGTTTCAATCAAATCTTTCATCTTTGCTGACTCTAAAATATCAGAATTCAAAGAATTAGACTCACTAAATCCATCTGAAAATTATTCATCCCTGCTATCTATTTTAACACTATTGTCTTGAATATTCGGGATAGGTTTATAAACAATTCTGCATTTGCCTTCCGACCCTATTAAATCTTGACTTTTTCTTCTTTACATGCTAACTGGATTGCCATTTTTGTAGTTTTCAATGAATTGAATTGTCCTGAATGAGTTAGCGCTTACTTGCTTTCAGTGAGGGCATCTACGAGTATCGTGAATAAGTCTTCGCTGAGAATTATGATTCGAACTCTTCTCTTCTCCATCTTATACTGCGAGCTACCTTCTTCAAGTATTTTCTTCTTTTGTCTTAGAAATTTTTTCAGATTCAAAGCTATGTCTTCATTGACAGTCTCGATGGTAAACCAAAATCCGTTCCAATTAACTTTTTTGGCTAATTGCATTCTGCTGCCATCATAAAATCTTTTATTGAACTCAACAATAAGTTCTTAAATGCACTATGCGATAATTCCCGTAACGAGTAAGATTTTAGTTCTGTTTTCATATTGAAGTTTTATGTATTCCTCTTCTACTCCTCTTGTATTTCTTTTAAAATACAGAAGTGAAGGTATGTTCTTGACAAGTACAAGTACTTCTTCTCTTTTGCAATTTTTGAGTAGGTCAATCTTCATGAAATCAGTGAGTCTAATATCGAGATGTGGAGTGAGGTTGGTGATGATATGATGCTGCTTATAAATGTTATTCAATGATAGTTTATCCTTTAATATCTGCAATAGGGGTTACTATTTGTTTCTGTTCTCGCCTCGTTCTCCCTTCATCTATTATAATCGCAAATTAGGGCTCAGTCTTAATCGAAAATATAAGCGCACAAGTAAATATTAGAGCTTTTTGATATGTAATTTAATAAAAATATTGAGGAAATCATTATTTGACAAAATTGAGGAGAGTCATTTTGGATTTGAAGTGCTTATAATATTAGTTATAATCGTTAATAATTAAGAATGAACTCCGGTCATCTACGCAAACCTAATCCTCCTCCACTTACTCCCAATCTATAAGACTATAAGAAAAATAAATCTAAATCTCGAAGAAAACCTTACTCTATACAACCAACTAATCCACCAACTCCTAAACTTCACAAAGCGCATATAACTTTAAAACCAACGACTGACAAACTCGCTGAAGCGCTTCAAAATAGTAAAGAAGATGCTTTTTGTCCTCTTCATCAAGACAGAATTGCAACACATTTTTTATAGAGTAATAACTGTAGTAAAAAATTTTGTCAAAAATGCTATTTGCTGAGTCGATAGAATGAGGATTATGATGAAGAAGGTAAGTTTGATTTAATTTAGTGCAAGTGGAAAAAAGAAGGGAATTAGATTAATTTAAGGGGAGAATTAAAGGTTTTGGTCTTAAATTGGAATAAGCAGAGGAAAGATTGAGAGAGTGGTGCTTTTGTAGCTAGAAAAACTTTTACTCCCAGAAAGAGTACATCAATGATAGTTTCAACACTCTCAGAGGACTTATTGAAGACAAGGAGCGATAGTTATTGAATTAGTTGTTATTAAGCCAGCAAAATCTGAAAAAATTAATGGGCAAGAGCAGTGGTGAAATAGAAGAGGTGAAGAAATCAATTCAGAGATACATCTGTGATATTGACAGTAATTACTCCGATATTATTGAAGCTTTATCTTATGAGCAATTCAATGAGATAATTGAAAAATATAACTATAAGTTGAACTACTATCAGAACAGTATTGAAGAAATTATTATGGATACAAGTCTCAATGTTTACATTCCTAGAAAATAAATTGAAAAACAGTTGGAAAAGGCATCGGTTCAAATATATCCGTCATTAAACTATGAAGAATTATCATATCAGGGAAAAACTCAACAGCGCTATCCAACTGAAAAAAATCACCTCTTTGCGTAAATGCAAACAAAAACACAATCATATCAATCTCATCATCACGATTCTATCATAAACAAAATGGGACAGCATAGACAATCACGAGATCGGTACGATTACAATCTCCGATAGACTTTGCAGCACAAGGTCAACAAATAGAACTATAATCATGAAAACAACCTCATTTTTTATTGATTTTGCATCTGTTATATGATGATAAAAAGCAAAAACTATCAGTATTCATCCATTTTATTATTTTAATGATTAGCTGTGAATTCTTTACCATTCTCGCATGTTGTTCTAAACATGTTGTCGCAATTTTCTAGCTTTACTGTCAGATATGTTGAAATTGTCCATTGCTTCGTACAATGGAAATACGATTACTTTTAGAAAACCACCTTAATTTTTGGAGAGAATGGAGATATTAGTGAGATCTTTCATGAAGGGTGTTTGAGTAAGATTTAATTCGCCTTACATTTTGTATTGATTGCTAAATTCAAGATTTACTTTTAGTGACCATTACTTGCAAATTTAAAACTATTTGGCAGATCCTCCAAAGTCACTTGTGTGTACGATCATTGCTGATAATACAGTCAAATATTCTTAATTTTTTGGGCCTTATTCTTTGATAAGTGCATTGAATCGTTTTAGAAGAGGAAAATGTTCTTTAATATCAGTGAATAAAATATTGGAAATGACTGATTTCCTGAAATCTTTGGCTTCTTCAGGAGTTAAATCCTTTATGAAATTATTTTAAGGTTTTCTAAGTAGCTCAAAAGTATAAGCAGCGTGATAATTTTCTAAAGGCTGAATAGTGCTAAAATTACTGAGCTATCGTTATAAGTGATGGCTTTTTTGGAGTGACTGGCTATTTAAAACAGATTAGTAAAGCCTGTATGTCCAACATCATGGCAAAGTCCACTGAAGACAATAGTGAATATTTTAAAAGGAGTAAATAGTTGTTTAGTGGTGGGAGTAGTGGCCAGCAGAAAGCATGTATGCATAACTGAATAATAAATGTGTTACCATTGACTCCATGCGTAAAGTTATGGAAGGGATTGTTATGTGTTTGATACCCATGATGTAATTCCATTAAAAAATTATCGAAATATTACTTATTGATGTTGTCATTTGAGAAGTACTATAATTTTTTGAATATTTTATTTACGAGGGGCTATAATAATTATTAATCCATTTTTAGAAGATTGAGATCTGTACTCTATACGTTTATTGATTGCAACTTTTATTTTAAATCTGAGTCTACACTCTCCTAGTTCTAAATGGGAGCATCTCGGTTCAATGAATAAGATCTTTTAACTGTGTATGTTTTTCCCTTATTTTTGAAATGAGTATTTTTTCTTGTAAGTTGACTGTCCTTGACAAAGAGATTGATCCAACCTTCGTTGATGATGCCTGGATTTAATTTTTATAAATTTTTCATTAAAGCTGAATGCCTAACTTATTTTTCTTTGACATTTGTACCTTCTTCTTCTTTTTAATTGGGTGCATAAGTTTATTTTTAACTATTTTTTTATGAATCTTCTGATAATATTTTAGTTGATGATGAGCAATAAAGATTCGAGCTGCTATGACTGCTTGAATTATCGAGCTGTTCCAGTATGACATGGAATCGAGTTATTCTTCCTTCTTCATCATATTTGATTCTGACTTTGGTTTCGAAATCAAGTTCATACAATTTATTATTTTTAATTTTCTGTTGGACTGCTTTTTTCATGAATTAATTGATTAGTTTATCCTCTTTGAATATGTTCTAAATATATAACTTTTGTTTTTCCCAAAGTTTAGAAAGTCCACCACTTATCCTATGTGAAAAATTGCAAGATATGAATGTTAGGATGGCTGATTAGTCAAAATCCATAAATATTTTATCGCTTTCACATACATATTTTTTATACATGCGAATACGCTACAACAACTCGTATTGTAATTGCTCAAATGCATTTATTCTGCCTAAAATGGGATCGATGTTTTATCTTTTTGAGTTTATGAGCTATTTTTAGATTTATTGCAGATTTTTTAGAGTTGGGCTTATTGCATAGCATGCTCTTTACTCACTTTCAGCAATACAAAGTTAAAGTATGTCTAACAAATCTTTGGAATAGTTTTGTATGAGACTTAGCTCTTCTTCTTCAAGGGTAGAAATAGTGGAAATGCTGATAATCTTTTCAATCAATCTTTTATTAATTTGATTTACTTTTGATTCCCCATTTTATTTCTGCCATACGAAGCATAGCCGATATTTATCTCCACTTGCAAAAGCCGACCAATTATATAATTATTCATTATCTTTTCTTTCTTAGCTCAATGAAAACATTTCATAGACTATGTGATCGAATTATGAGGGGTTGGAACTGAAAATTATTGATTCTATCTGTTTATTTTTATCATTTTATAGCAGATCAGTGATATAATTGTTTTTGAAGTCATGGAACTCCAATCTTCCGTTTCCGTGTAGGATATAAATTAAGAAATTTTCAATTTTTAACAATCTCAATATGAGTTTTCTAAAATTTTGTCGAATTTTGAAGACCTTTTGAGTCACCATAATTTCTGTAATGCTGCTTCTCACTTCTTACTCCATTTCCTAAATTCAAAAACAAGTACCTCAACCCATTCCATTTCTTCTTACAATAGCTGGCATTCTTTTTGATTTTCACCTGATTCACACTTTTGTTCAATATGAGCTGATTCTGACTGTAAGAGTTCATAGCTACGACTGCGTTTACGAGTAATTTGAGATTGTGAAGTTAAGAATTGAGTAATTAGTGCTTGAAGTTGGTCTTGAGTGGCAGGTTCATTGGCTGTTTTTTGTGTAAATTCTATCATTTTCTGTATGAAATTTGAGGGAAGTTTGGTGGATGGTTCCTGACCAGGGGTATCTTGAATCTGTTGTAGCATTGATAACTGTTATTGTCCCATCTCGAATACAAATTTAAGTGCTGAAATATACGATTAATGTTATTTAGAAGTACTTTAATTTTCCATTTCGCAAATTTGCTAAAATAAACTGAACTCTGTTCGTAGCGGTACCCTTCGAGAAATTACATATCTTTCTTCGTGAATAGATTTTCAGAGAACTAAGTTAAATTGAATGTTTCGTTTTCAATCAATGACTTCTAGAGAATAATTAGCACTTTAATATCAATCATGTCAGCTACAATTAGGTCTTATTTGTTTTTACTTATTTTCAAGCTAAAGTCAATAAATGAAATAAGACACCTAACAGATGTATTTTGCCTTTGCTATAATTAATTCTTTTCTAATTAAATTGGGAGATTAACGAATGTGTGAAGCTCAAAACAGAGATATGTTGGAACCAAATAGGTTGGACGTATGGTGTAATGGTTAGCACATTGGACTTTGAATCCAATAATCCGAGTTCAATCCTCGGTATGTCCTTTTTTTACATTTACATCATTAACTTCACCTATCTTTTTATTTCCAATAACAATTGTATTGACTTATTTTTTGAGGTGAAATACATTGATTGATTTGTCGTTGCATTTTAAAGATTGCCCATATTTTATGATTTATGATTTTAAATATTTTCAAAGTTAATTATAACTTAATGAGCTACGATAGTGAAGAACTTGAGACTTTTCTCATTGAGGCCGAATTGATTAGCTAAAAAGTGAAAGCGTTGGCTGAGAACAGGATTACTCCAGAAGAAGTTGATAAGATTGAGGCTGCGAGGGCTGATGATAGGCGTAGGAAATAGGAATATAAACTAAGAATTTAGAGAGAAGGTATTGAAAAACAGAGGAGAGGAAGAGATGGAAAGGGTATAACAAAAGATTTTAAACATTTCTGTAGGTATTGCCATAAGGAATATGTGTTTGATACTCCAAAATGTATCAAATGTGAGAGGCCGACTATGACACTATAACAGCGTCAATCTCAGTTGTAAGCAATGGTTGAAGATTATAAGTATAATAAAAAAAGTAGGGAGGATAAAAAGCACAAATGGGAGATGTTTCAGAAAACTGAGGCAGCCATGTGGAAGAAGAGTAGTATTAATTATTCTCAAAAATGGGAGTATTTTGTCGAGGAATCAGATTAATAACAAGATAAGTAACCAATTTTACCTACTAATGATCCTAATTTCAAAGCTTTATAAATGGATATTGAGGAGAGAAAAAAACGAAGAGCAAAAGATACTGAAAAGGCCAAGTCCCTAAAGGATAAGGGTAATGCATCTATGAAAGAGGGGGATTATCAAAAGGCAATGGAATTTTATACTTTAGCTTTAGAACATGTAACATTGAATTTATAAAGATAAAAGATTTAAAATCTGTATACACAAACAGGGCCTTGGCTTTTATTAAACTAAAAAAATATAAGAAAGCGATAACAGACTGCACAAACGTAATCGAATATATGGAAATATTTTAAAAGGTGGGCGAGAACAGAGATTTAACTTTTAAAGCTTTCAGTAGACGGGCTTTGGCTCATAAAGAAAGAAAGTAATATAAATAGGCGTTGGAGGATGCAAATCAAGCATTGAAGCTTATTCCCAATGATAAAACGGTTTTATTGTTGAAAAAGGAAATTGAAAGCTTTGTGCTGCATACTGAGACTGTGCAAAAACTTATTACGGAAAATAAAAATAAATAAAATTAGGATAATAATAAAGAAGAAATCGAGGAATCTGAATAAGAAAAGTAAGGAGATTCTAAAAAAATAGAAAGGGAGATTATCTAGGAATTGGCTGAGAAATAACTGAAATAATAAGAAATCCATAAAATTTAGAAAAAATAAGATAAAAAGGTAATACAATAATAAAATCCAATTAAAGAAATACCAAAACGATTATAAAACTTAAACGACTAAAATGTCTAATATTTACTAAACTTACTTTTCAAGCAAAAGGATTTAAGAAGTATTTTTATTTCAGCCAAGGGCATATAAAAAACAATCGACTATATCTTTAGCAACGAATCTAGTCATAAATAAACTCTGTTAATTTGTTATTGTTTGGATGGTGAGGGTGTGGCTGAGCAAAGAGTTTGGGATTGGGGGATATACAAATTTTACGATAAGATATTATAGAAGTTCAAAGACTAAACAAAACTTAATCAATCTATTTATGATTTTATTGATAATTTGTTTTAAATTTTAGTGCCTGTTTCACTCTACGAACCATACAGATTACAGTTGGCTAGTTCTAGTAGATCTTATGAATTTATCTAATTTATGTTTCCCAAATTGATAACTAAATTTAAGAAACAGCCAACTCTACTTGACAATTTCATCATTCTAATTAGTAATCTTAGTTCTGGGTAATCTCAATTTAAAAATTAATATCTTAAAAAATAGAAGTTTACTGTTATTGTTGATTCTTTGTTTCTCATTTTGATTGATTATCAGTCTAAAAATAGGAAAATATTGGAATTAAAGCAAAGCAGTTATAGTCTCATTTCCAACCTCATCACCAACATATCACTTAGAAAAACATTCATATAATTTGCCCAAAAAAACAATCGTTTTGCTACAATTTGCTAGGATTTACAACTTTATCCTCGTCAGGCTCACAACTTCTAAGGTTATATATAAAACTTGCTTTCAATGCTGGCAAATGCATCACTTGATACCTCCTTAGAGCTAATGAATATTGCAGATGTTATATTTTAGAGATTTATCAGTCAATGGTAAAACTATAATTCTACGATACTTTATCGCGGATTGTTAACAATTTCTCGTTTTAAATATGCATCAAATTAAAAATTAACAAATTGGATGAAAATATTTGATCGAATGGTGGTTAAATTTGATCCAATTGCTAATTCTGAAGAGAAAAATGTTATGCAAATTGTTAAGATACTTAATGTTCTCTTTATGTGTCCTGGGCCATAGACTATAGCCACGATTCCCCCAAATTTACTTAAAACTTTGAACACATTTATAGGAGAAAATGATGTTCAGTAAAATTTGTTTTGCAATACTTGTAACCTATTTGGAGTTATTATTGATAAACAGGGCCCTCTGAGAGGAAAGATTCTGACAGATCTTTGTGACAAAATAAAAAAATTAGTATAAATATCTAAATAGAAAACAGGCAATTGGCGTAAAAGCGCAGCAATCCTTTTGGCCAAAACAAGTTCAGATCCAAAATGCCGATCTGAGTTAGACAGGCACCATGGAATGTAGGTGTTGAAGAGCATAGCTCCCTTTATTACTGATAAAAAGTGAGTTTGATAGTTTAATCACTTTAATTTGTTTTTACTTCATTGTGGAGTTAAATATTAGAATATGGTTGGAAAACACGTTGAAGTGTGGATGTTGTAATTTTGAGAAATAAGTTTTGTTTTAATAATATAGCGCTTAATTATAAACTTAGCCGTATTTAATATATTGTCAATTTTGAGTAGTAACTGTCAAAAATGCAAAAATAGATATTTTATTCAAATTTTTTAAGTTTTTTGCTTTGCAAAAAATAAAAAATACTCTTTTTTCTCTTTTTTTATGCTTTTTCATCAAATCCCATATATTATTCTATAGCATATCTCCTCCACGAATTCAATTTAAATGACTTCATTTGATTTTACTATTTTTCTGTCTTCATATCCCGGTTTAATTTCAATATTTAGTTGCCTTGTTTAAAAAGCAGACTTTATCTTATTTTTTAATTCGCCTCTCATTCTCCTAAAATGATGCTTGCAGCAAATGGCTTCTTTTTCAAAGAATATCGGATTTTGTCGATGTCCTTGCAAAATGAAGACTTAATCATCTAAATTAGATGATTAAAATCAATTAAACCTCTAGAGTTAGTAAAAAATTCTTCTTTCTGAAATTCTCATAATCATATAAATATTTTTTGATTCTGTTGCTCTTGCAACCATGGTCTTCAAAAATAATCAAACTCTCGCCATAGACACTTTCAACTCCCTTATTTAAAGAGTATTCGCTACTATAAATGATTTTTTGAAATTTTGAGAAACACATTAATTAATATTTCATGCAAACCAACTTCTGTAAAGTCCAAACTGTGAAACAGACGGAAAGGGTAAATATTTACATCATTCAGCCGCTTATCACTCACTCTAAAATACAGTGTAAAATATCATAAACAAGATACGATGATTTTTCAATTATGCTACTGGAGGTAATACTCATTAATTGGCACAATTTGTGTCATTTCTTTCATTTTTGTTACTTATTCAGTTCTGTGATCGACTTGCTGTTCATCCCAATACCAAATTTACTGCGAGGATCCTCTATGATCTCGGGTTGATGACATCAGATATGCTGGCTTAAGAGAGTGATTTACAGTTCTGTTTATGCTGTATTCGAATGGCGATGAAGGTATATAGGCTATGATTTAGATTAAAGAAAATTAAGTTTTATAAAAAACAGAGGAAAACTAAGCTTTGATGAAGTTACTAGTTGACTAAGATAATTAAATCTTACTGGGCTCATTGGAAAAATAAATATTAAAAATGAAAGCCGATTTGGATAACCTTATTTCCCCTTATGACATCATTGAGAAAGTTGCAGCTAACTATGATCTCAACGGTATTTGGATTAAGTTAATGTCCAACATTGTTGATTTGGCGTTGACTTTTAATGTTTTTTGTGAATATTCATCGGAGGAAATTTTTAAAGCATCATTAAAGGCAAAATTGGTTCTTAAAAATGAAAAAGTAATTACATAAAAACAAACAAATGTTTAAAAATATTGTTAAATTTTACAAACAGGAAGCAATTCGATAAAAATTGATACTTTAACAAATTATTTAATCCAAGTCTATAAAGAGGCTTGGGCTTGATTTCAATGACTTATTCGTAAATTATATTTTTTTGGTTAGTTTAAAAATCTCATTAAATTTATTGCCATTTGCTCCCTTATTTTGAAATGAGCTCTTAGTCAAATAATAAAATTAAATTCTAATGGGAAAGTATTGTGAGAGTAGGCAAATTTCAATTTCGCTTAGTCAATGCAAAAATTATCAACAATTACTGTACACTGCTGGATGCATTCTCTGTAGATAGGTTGGGCAGCTAAAAATTTACTTTATGGATGAGAATGGATATGCTACTGAGATTGAGTCTGATGCTGATGTGTTGGGACTTAAGTATGTCGCTAAGACCAATCAGATTTCATTGAAAATTGATATTAGCATGAGTGAGCAGGAAATTTAAAATTAGTTGATTAAAGATGAAGTTCAAGATTTTCTTAATTTCACCTATGAGTTTGTTGCTAAATTTTAGGCATAAAAAGAAATGAGAAATGCAACAGAAAGTTATCTTGCGAATCTTTATGAGTAAATAGCCCAAAAAGAGTTGAAGTTAGCTCAAATTGAAGAAGAGGAGGTTGATAAATATTTTGCTAAAATGACTTCCAATTATCTTCGCAATCATAATTTTGGAAGAATTGTTGCCTCTATGAAGAATAATTAACCAAATATGAAGAAAACTAATAATAAATAAGTTGCAATTCAATAAATGATCAGCAAAATTCTATAGCAAATGATGCCTCAAATGGTGAAAGACTTAAGCAGCAGAATAATGTAAGAGTTGTCAAAAAACAAATCTTACAATGGCTGTTATGACCGTGAATAAAATCCATAATTTGTTTGATTCTTCATTCGTCATTCATTTCAATATTGGAGTATCATAACAATAAAAACTGAATTAATTGTATGAAATTTTTATAAAAATGTTAGACAAAGTTAATTTTTGATCAAACCTTTTATGAGGCTGTTCAAATGATTAAAAAATGTCTTTTAATTTGAGCAAAGCCCTTCCAAATTCATAGTGATTAAATATAGAAATCAAATATTGTTTAAAACGAATGATTAAAAATAGAAAGACGTAGTCTTAATTGATAGATCGCAATTAGATGAAAAAATAAATTTATTAAAAATGATGATAAATCTATAAATTGAAATATGTATCTTGTTGATATAATTGTTGAAAGTATTAAATGAAAGCACTTCTCATTTTCATCGCGACCATCTTGGTACTCACTCAAAGTGTCTGCAATGATACTTCATGTGAAGATTGTTCTACAAATGAAACTCAATGCATTAAGTGCAAACAGGACAAATTTGCTCCACCGCCGCCCAACAATACATGTGTAGATTGTATGATTGCCTACGATAAATGTTTCTCCTGTGTTCCTCAAGAAAAGACTAGTGATAAAGTAGTCTGCACTAAATGCGCTAACGGTAGCTATGCTTCTCATAATTAATCAAAATGTGGAACTTGTCCTGATGCTTACCCGGGCTGTGCTGAATGCAAAGATCAAGCTGCCTTCAATGAAACTGTAGTCTGCACTAAATGCGCTAACGGTAGCTATGCTTCTCGTAATTAATCAAAATGTGGAACTTGTCCTGAGGCTTACTCGGGCTGTGCTGAATGCAAAGATCAAGCTGCCTTCAATGAAACTGTAGTCTGCACTAAATGCGCTAACGGTAGCTATGCTTCTCGTAATTAATCAAAATGTGGAACTTGTCCTGAGGCTTACTCGGGCTGTGCTGAATGCAAAGATCAAGCTGCCTTCAATGAAACTGTAGTCTGCACTAAATGCGCTAACGGTAGCTATGCTTCTCGTAATTAATCAAAATGTGGAACTTGTCCTGATGCTTACCCGGGCTGTGCTGAATGCAAAGATCAAGCTGCCTTCAATGAAACTGTAGTCTGCACTAAATGCGCTAATGGTAGCTATGCTTCTCGTAATTAATCAAAATGTGGAACTTGTCCTGAGGCTTACTCGGGCTGTGCTGAATGCAAAGATCAAGCTGCCTTCAATGAAACTGTAGTCTGCACTAAATGCGCTAACGGTAGCTATGCTTCTCGTAATTAATCAAAATGTGGAACTTGTCCTGAGGCTTACTCGGGCTGTGCTGAATGCAAAGATCAAGCTGCCTTCAATGAAACTGTAGTCTGCACTAGATGCGCTAATGGTAGCTATGCTTCTCGTAATTAATCAAAATGTGGAACTTGTCCTGAGGCTTACTCGGGCTGTGCTGAATGCAAAGATCAAGCTGCCTTCAATGAAACTGTAGTCTGCACTAGATGCGCTAATAACACATATCCTTCTCGTAATTAATAAAAATGTGGAACTTGTCCTGAGGCTTTCTAGAACTGTGCTGAATGCAAAGATCAAGCTGCCTTCAATAAAACTGTAGACTGCACTAAATGCGCTAATGGTAGCTATGGATTAGTTGATCAAAAAAAATGTGGAACTTGCGGCTAAGCCATTTTGAACTGTGGTAATTGTACTCAAGATAAGTTCACTGACCCAATAGTTTGCAATTCCTGCGCTGCAGACTCATACTTCGAAAATGCCACTAATAAAACATGTTTGAAGTGCACTGATACATATGATCACTGCTCAAAATGCGACAGTACGAAATGCGGTGATTGCGAAGATGGTTATCTGCTGAATGATCAAGGAAAATGTGTTGCTTGCTCTGAGTCCGTTGCATAATGTCAAACTTGTAATAAACCAGCGAATGACGTCGTCTGCACCAAATGCAACCCTACTTTCTTTTTGAAGGGAAATAAGTGCTTAGTCTGTGATGTTGCTATTCCCCAATGTACCACTTGCGATAATAAAACAATTGACGCTGTTTGCACCAAATGCAACCCTCCTTTCTTATTGAAGGGAAATCAGTGCTTAGTCTGTGATGTTGCTATTCCCCAATGTGAAACTTGCGATAATAAAACAATTGAAGCTATTTGCACTAAATGCCCTAAAGACACATATGCTTCTCGTAATTAAACAAAATGTGGAACTTGCGCAGAGGCTTTCCCAAGTTGTGATACATGCGACCCCCAAGCAGCTTTTAAAGATGCTGTTGTTTGTTCTAAATGCGCTAATGGTAGCTATGGATTAGTTGATCAAAAAAAATGTTTAACTTGCGGCTAAGCCATTTTGAACTGTGGTGAATGTGATCCTCAAACTAATTTCAATGACCCAGTAATATGCAAAGCCTGTGCTGCAGACTCATACTTCGAAGATGCCACTAATAAAACATGTTTGAAGTGCACTGATACATATGATCACTGCTCAAAATGCGACAGTACGAAATGCGGTGATTGCGAAGATGGTTATCTGCTGAATGATCAAGGAAAATGTGTTGCTTGCTCTGAGTCCGTTGCATAATGTCAAACTTGTAATAAACCAGCGAATGACGTCGTCTGCACCAAATGCAACCCTACTTTCTTTTTGAAGGGAAATAAGTGCTAAACTTGTGATGTTGCTATTCCCCAATGTGAAACTTGCGATAATAAAACAATTGAAGCTGTTTGCTCCAAATGCACTACTAATTTCTATTTGAAGGGAAATCAGTGCCCAACTTGTGCATCTGCTGTTCCAGATTGCAATGCTTGTTAACAAGTAGGAGCAACTGTTCAATGTAAAGAATGTGGTAATGATAAAGAGCCAAGTTAAGATAAGTTAACTTGTGAATAGACTTCCAACAGTACTATTATTATCGTGGCATCAGTTGTTGGCGGTGTTGTTTTGATCGGAGCAGGTAAATTTTATGTAATTTAGGTTTTGCCATATTCAAGTGCATGAAGAAGAAAGGAAAGAAGGGAACTTTGGTCGAAGATGACGAGGATGGATAGAAAGTATGATTTCTCAGACATATCTTTATTAAGAATATATACTTTAATTATTTTTTTATATATTAGGGGTTGGGGTTGGGGTTGGGGTTGGGGTTGGGG
>DYPS01000218.1 GCA_020719775.1 Desulfosporosinus sp.
TCGTTTGATCATCTTTGAATTATTAAATAATTTTAATGACAAAAATCATTTCTTTACAAAATATAATATGAAACGGGAACCTTTTTTTATACATTAAATATTAAAAGAATAATTTTTGCCAATAAATAGTCCAACAAAGTTAAAATTTCTTCATTGAACTAATCGAATTCGTGATTAATATTCATTTGATTTTTTCAAAGCAAGAAAGATGCTGTTTTTTGAGTTTATTAAGCTGTTCATAAAAAATCAAATGAAGCGGATCATCAGATGCATAGGTGCCAACTGTGATAATTTCGATAATTGAGGAAAAATCAAAAATTGTTTTATTTATAATAGCAACTTCACAATCATAACTTGGATCGATCAACAAAATAAATAAATATATATCACATGCGATAGCTGAAGATTTATAAAAGATTATTTGTTTCTGTCATTTTCAACAAAGCAACTTTGCCATTAACTGACAGTCCACTGCTTATTTCAAAAAATATGCCAAACTATTTAACTATGAATGTTTTCTTATTTATCTAAGTCTCAAACGATTTTCAAGTTTAACGTCGATTAATTTTGACAACAAATCCTTGAATAATGGGATATTTTTTTGTCAATTATGTGCATTCCCTTTTAATTTTGCTGTAAAGAACTGAAGTGTTGTTGTGTTGTTGTCTTCAATGGGCAATTTTGCCATCACCATCGTGAATAGAACTATCCTTAAGACCAAACTTCTGTTAGTTCTAGTCTTACTCGTCTCCTCTGATTATCAAAGGGGATGCATAGTATAACGAGCTGCAAGCAGTCGACAGTCTTTCGCTTTGCTTTTCTATATTAAAGAGTTCAAAGTCAACTATCTACAGGCGATTGTGGACGTCTAACAGCATGTTTTACGGCTTAATGTCTCTGTGGGTAATTCCAAAACAATGGATGCAATTCAGTCCAGAGACAATTTGCATAAAGTCATAGTGGGCTTCAGTTAATTTTACTGACTAAACACATGCGTACACATTACCATCCCTAATATATAGTCGAAGCCTCCTCCATTCTTCATTTTGAGAGCACTCCATTACATGAATATCTTTTC
>DYPS01000219.1 GCA_020719775.1 Desulfosporosinus sp.
AAAGCATTTTTAGAAAAACGAGATCCCGATTTTAAACAGTTTCCAAAATTTCCTTGATTTTACAACAAGGCTTCCAGCCTTGAAAGACTGGAAGCCTTTTTGTAATTTACATTTTTTTATCTATAATCAAAAACCCAGCAGTAAATTTTATCAAATTCCTCAAGATGAATCGCCTCAAAAAATTTGTTATTACCCTTCTCAAGATTCTATTTTCTCTATACCTTCTTATACTCATTTCTATCTATTTTCTACAAGAAAAGCTCATTTTCTTCCCTGAAAAATTAAACCAAAATTATACTTTTGATTTTAACCAGAACTTTGAAGAAATCAATGTCAAAACCGAAGATTCTAACATTTTAAGAGGACTTCTGTTTAAATCCGACTCAACCAAAGGACTCATTTTCTATTTACATGGTAATGCCGGTTCTTTGCGATCGTGGGGTGAAGTAGCACAAACCTATACTCGTTTACATTACGATGTTTTCCTATTGGATTACAGAGGTTACGGAAAAAGTGAAGGCAAAATTCAATCTCAAAAACAATTGTTTTCGGATGTACAAATTGCTTATAATACTATGAAATCTATTTATAAGGAATCGGAAATCATCATTTTGGGTTATTCCATTGGAACCGGTTTGGCTGCTCATGTAGCTTCACAAAACCATCCCAAACTATTGATTTTGCAAGCTCCTTACTACAGTCTAACCGATATGATGCAACAAAACTTTGCTTATGCTCCCACTTTCATTCTCAAATATAAATTACCCACTTATCAGTATCTCAAAAATTGCAAAATGCCTGTGATTCTATTTCATGGAGATCAAGATGAAGTTATTTATTATGGGTCATCATTGAAATTGCAAAAAGAATTCAAACCTTCCGATAGACTTATTACTTTATGGGGTCAAGGACACAATGGAATGACTGAAAATCTTGATTATGTAAGCCACATAAGTCAAGTTTTAAAATGATAATGAAATTTCAACCTTTTAAATCAATACTACTTTACAAGCAATCTCCTCAACAAATCCAATCTTCCTAATCGGGTCAAAGTTTTTCTTATCCATTCTATATG
>DYPS01000220.1 GCA_020719775.1 Desulfosporosinus sp.
AACGCAAAAGGAGACTACATATATTGCTGTCATAATGGAGATATTTCAGAAACAAATTCAATCAATAAAAACTACCCTCATTTTCTAATTGATTTGTTTGTAAATCCTAAGCTTAAAAGTTTTGCTAACTTTAAAAAATCCATTAGGCAGCTGAACATCTCACTTTCATTTGTTTCTTTAGGTGCTAAATACATAGGAAGCGCAAGCAACTTCATGCCTAATACTAAATCACCTTATTGCCTGAGAATAGATGGTCAAATTTATCATAACATTGCAGTTAATTTGCAAGGTCAAGAATAGTAAATCGACTTAACTCCATCTTATGCTCAGCTCTACGTTTTAGATCCCAGCATAGCTAACTAAATTAGGCTAAAACACCCTGCAAATAAGCAAATTTAAGCATAAATACTTCAAAGAATTGAAGAATATATCAGGTAAAACAATGAGTACGCTAAATAATTCAAAAATTTGGCATAATTGTAAAGATAATTAAAGTAAAAAGGCCAAAATACTCATGAAATGGCATTAGTCTTTACTATAGATAAAGCGAAAAATCAAAGTAGATACAACAAACAAACAGTTAGTGAAGTGGCTTATGTATGGCAAAATGGAGATGGATAACCTCCAACAAAACAAGACATTAGATGCTATCCTAAAACATCTAAAAATGGCAAAAATTAATATCAACAGCTCGATTTTACAAGTCCTTTTATTAATCCTTTTGTTTATCCTCTTTTTTATATTAATGGAGGACTCGGATGGGATAAAAACATGCAATATTTATCATCGGAAGGTGCACTTAATAAATAAAAATAGAAGAATTAGTCATTTATAGGCTAAATAGAGATGATGCAACATCTTTAAGATGAGCAAATCTAACAAAATTTAAGATATCAATAATAAAATATGATAAAAAAAGAAGTAAACAACAAAAAAAGAACAAGAATAACTTTACGTCAATTCATAAGACATCAGCTTCGAGTGACGCAAAAGCCTTTTAATGATGAATAAGAGGAAACTGAAGAGTTCATCAATAGAATTAGAGATGATTTCAATCCAATTTTATGGGGATCTG
>DYPS01000116.1:0-1874 GCA_020719775.1 Desulfosporosinus sp.
TTGGTTGAATAATAGCTGATAAAACACATTGTCCTTTGGTCAAATCATAACCTTTATAACAAGCAGTACAAGCTCCTGAAGCATCATATTGATTACAGTTATCTGATACTGGAACGCAGACTCCCTTTGAGTTGAAAGTCCATCTTGCTGAGCATTCGAGGCAAACTTGTTTATCCCAATCCCAAGTTTTGCAACCTAAATCACTTGGTCTAACTTCAGCACTTAAAACACATTGTCCTTTAATTAAATCATAACCTTTGAAACATGCTGAACAAGCTCCTGATGCATCCCATTGTTTACATAAATCAGAAACTGGAACACAAACTCCTTTTGAGTTGAAAGCCCAGCTTGATGAACATCCGAGACAAACTTGCTTATCCCAATCCCATGATTGACATCCTAGATCAGCTGGGTAAACAATTGTTGATTCAACACATTGTCCATTAACTAAACCGTAACCTTTATAGCATGAAACACATGCACCTGAAGCATCGAATTGATTACAATTGTCAGAAACTGGAACACAAACTCCGTGAGAGTTGAAGGTCCATCTGGTTGAGCATTCAAGACAAACTTGTTTATCCCAATCCCATGTTTTACATCCTAAATCAACTACTTGTTGAAGAGCTGATTGAACGCATTGTCCTTTAATCAAGTCATAACCTTTATAACAGGCAGTACAAGCTCCTGAAACATCAAATTGATTACAATTGTCAGAAACTGGAACACAAACTCCGTGAGAGTTGAAGGTCCATCTGGTTGAGCATTGAAGACATTTTTGATTATTCCAATCCCAAATTTGACATCCTAAATCAGTTGGTTGTTGAATAGCTGATTGAACGCATTGTCCTTTAACTAAACTATATCCATTGAAACAAGTTAAACAAACTCCATCTAAAGCATCCCATGTAGCGCATTGAGTTGAAACTTATCTACAAACTCCGTTTTAATCGAAGAATGCTCTATCAGCGCATGTAAGACATGTTTTATCTTGCCAGATTGCACAAAGATCATTGGCAGCTGGTACAAATGGATGAGGATCTTGGACACATTGTGAGTTAGAAACAATGTAACCTGAATAGCAGCTTTGACATTCTCCAGCGGCAGTCCAAGTTCTACATTGGTCGCTGATTGGTTTGCAAACTCCAGCGGCATTGAAATACCATCTAGTTGAGCATTCAGCACACTTTCCATCAACCCATGTTTTACAACCAGCTCCTTCAGAGTTGATTAAATCAGTTTGAACACATACTCCATTGACAATTCCGTATCCTTGATAGCAGGCTTAACAGATACCAACTTGTCTATTGAAATTCTTGCATTGGGGTTTGACTTCGCAGCAAACTCCGTTTGTATTGAAAAAGTAATGATCTGAACATTAAACACAGACTCCATTATCCCATGATTTACAGCCAAAGTAATTATTAAGAACTTTTACAAATTCTGGGTTTTTTAATTCGTCTCCTAATGTAGCGTCTACATTTTGAGTCCATACGAGAGCCAAAATGCAGAAGAGAACTATTGCTCTTAGATTTCTCATGAATGTTTATATTAATATTATATTAGTCGATTTTAATTCTTGGATAAATATATTCAGCGGTAACTTTCTAAAGTTTGAATTTAGGTTTATCAGCGCATTAGATGAGAAAAGATTTCAAATCCTGAGAGTTATCTAAAGATACTTTTTAAAAATAAATAAAAAGCAAAAGTTTGAAGTAAAAAACTATATTCTTCTATTGATAATTAACTCAGCGACTAAAATTTATATATCGTTCATAACATATCAATACAAAATCAATTCCTTTTTTATTTATACTCTCCTTTTTATTTTTTGCTATTCATCTTTATTACTTTCAAGCACTCCCCGAAGCCTC
>DYPS01000116.1:1974-5495 GCA_020719775.1 Desulfosporosinus sp.
TAAGTGGTTTATTGAAGTGATGATTTATTTATGATTTAGATTGATTATTTTTTTTCTATTGGGTACTTAATTTATTGTGCGCTTCTGATCATTTAGATTGAATTGGTTAGATGAAAGAAAGGAAAGGGATAGAAAATGTATTATTGAATTCAAAAGCTCATTAAAAATAAAAGTAAATATAACTGGGATTTGTAAATTCAATTTAAACAAAATATAGTTTGAGCATAAATTGATAGTAAATAATGAAAAATATTTTTGATAAAATGTCATTGAGAATAAATAAATTAACTAAGAGAAAGAAGAATGAATAAAGATTGTATTCAAGATTTAAATAATTATTTAACCCAGAGTTTGAGTTCAAATTCAAATGATCTTCTTCAGCGTCTTAATATTAAACACATTGATAATAATTCTAAAGGCGCAGATTTTTTTTATAATTTATTAAAATATAGTTCATGATTAAAACAAAATTAGTCTGGGTGGGGCTCTTAACATTGGCTCTACTCTCCGTTAGCATAAATACACAAAACATCACCCAAAGTGATTGTTCAACTTCAGCGAATTCTTATTGGACCGGTTACAGATGTGCCTGTAAAGTTGGTTATAAAAACTAATCAAATGTATGTATACCACTTACACTCTTAAAAACCCAAGGATGGGTTGTCAGAGAACCAACAATAATCGGAAATTAAACAGAGTATACAAATACTACAACTCCAAATGATACCACTGTTGTAAATGTAAACTGCTATCTTCCATATGAATACTACAATGGTCAAGGATGTGTATGTTTAGACGGATATGCCAGAGTTAACGGTCTCTGTCAAGCTACTGGAGCTCAAACTAATACAACAAAGCCAAACGTTACAATCAGTTGTCCAACCAATTCAGTTCTTACAAACGGAGAGTGTATTTGCTCTACCGGATATACTAAAGTAAATGAACTTTGTATTCAAACAAGTAAATGTGGAACTAATAGTTACGATAATGGTCTTGGTTTCTGTGTATGCAATACAGGATATTATAAAGCAACCAATGGATCTTGCGTAGCCGGTACACCATGTCCTCCTTCAAGCACTAAGAATGCTCAAGGAGTATGTGTTTGTGATGCAGGTTTAACTATGTATGGCGACTATTGTGCTAAATGCCCACTTGGAGCTATCTTTGACAATACTACTAAAAAATGTGTTTATGTTTGCGGATAAAATTCTGCTTATGATGCAACAGCCCAAAAATGTCTTTGTCTTACTGGATACGGAATTGCAGGTAAAATTTGCGCTAAATGCCCATCAAACTATTTTATTCAAAACAATTATTGCGTTACTTGTCCAGTAAATTCAGTCTTGAATCAATCATCTAAAAAATGTGATTGTTCAGAAGGATATTTATTGAGTAAAGATGGAGTTTGTATTAAAAAATGTGCAAACAACTAAATTTTCAACTCAAAATCAGGAAACTGTGATTGTTTCACTGGTCTTGGAAGAGTAAGCGGAGTCTGTCAAATTTGTCCAACTGGAACCATTCCCGGTACCGATGGAGCTTGCGGATCTTGTGGAGTTAATCAACAACTTATTGATGGTCAATGTATTTGTAATACCGGATATATTCCAAATTCTCTTAAAATATGTACTAAATGCAGTGAAGTTAGTGGAGCTTTCTTAGTGAGCGGTGCTTGTGCTGTTTGCCCAGGAGATCTTACTTATAATGGACAAAAATGTGTTTGTCAATCTGGATTTACTAAGGTTGGTATTAAATGCAAATAAGCATGTAAAACTGACTAATTAGTTGATGACAATGGACTTTGTTATTCATGTCCAGTTAATGAAATCATTTCAAATGGAAAATGCGCTTGTCTTACTAACTACATTAGAAACGCAAATAATGGAGTATGTGAACTTACTTGCCCAACTAATCAATTCAAATATCAAGGAAGATGTGCTCAATGCCCATTAAATCTTCAATATAGAGCTGAAATTAAAGGATGTGCATGCTCTGACGGTCTTTATATTAACAACTATGGAGTTTGTGAAAAAGTTCCAATCACTCCAGTTACTTGCGATGCTGGATCTTTCTTCGACAGCTCAAAAGGATGTGTAGCCTGCCCAGCTGGATGTAAATCATGCTCAAGCGCCACCGTCTGTACTATTTGTCTTCAAGGTGGATATTCAGTTGTCAACGGAGTTTGTCAAACTGTTTGTGGTGATGGATTAATTGCCGGAACATAACAATGTGACGATAAAAACAAAGCAGACAATGATGGATGTTCAGCTACATGCACAGTTGAAACATTATGGGCTTGTACCGGACAACCTTCAGTTTGTAACTACAATGGTCCAGCCGTATGTGGAAATGGACGAGTTGAAACTGGAGAACAATGTGATGATGGAAATTTGGTTAACGGAGATGGTTGCAGCAACAGATGCCAAAAATAAACTACAGTAAATACAAATACTACTTCAAACACAAGCACAACTAAAGGATTTAGATTGGTTGGTAGCGTTAACACTAATATTAATAATGTGTTTGTTGTTTTAAAAACAGATAAAACATATACATTCACAAACTAAAACGAAATGGAGAGTTTTGTAAAAACAAAATTCCCCGATTCAACAGCAATTCCATCAGTATATTGCTCTCAAAGAGAAGCCCCAGAGTTGGACACTTTCGATTGTCTAGCTATTTATAGTAGTGGAATTCCAAATCAAAAATATCATATAGAATTTTCTTATTCCTATCAAGGAGATACTGGATTTATTTCAGTATAAGTCGATCCATTAGCAAGTTCATTTGCCACAAGATCAAATAGAAATAGTGGTAGCAATGTTAGATTGTGAGGTCGATGATTTTACTCAATTTATTATACATGATTATAAATATCATTTTTATTTTTGCACTACTTTTTATTTTATTTTATTTTTATTCATTTAAATTAAAATTTTAAATTTCTTCTATTTCTTCTTTTTATAATTGGTCATTTATATTTTTTTATGAAAATCTTCTATCATTATATTTCATTTTATAAAATCTTCTTTTTAATTGGAATAATTGGATGAACATTTTTTTGTTTCATGTGAAGCTATCTATAGCTTTTTATAATTTAGCCAAACATTCTAATATAAAATTCATTATAGTAAAGGAAAATTATTAAAACGAGTTTATTAAAAGATTTGCTATCATAATCGAGCACATAATCCTTATTTAAAAACTTTATTTAGCTTTCTATTTAAGGCCTTGGGAATTTTATCATTCTAATTACTTTGTTTAGAGGATAAGTATAATTGTAGAAATGATAAGAATAAAAAATTATTAAAAATTTAGTAAAATTTGAAAATAAAGCTAAATTTCAAAGATATTTTTTATTTAAGAATATAAAATTTAAGTTCGAACATAATGCATATTGAAAAATCTTAGCTTCTTTTTTTAGTATTGATTTTTCTTTTAACAGTTATAATAACTACATCGATATCATAAAGCCCAATCCATTTGAGTACATCGGCACAATTTGCAGTTAGTTTATTTAT
>DYPS01000221.1 GCA_020719775.1 Desulfosporosinus sp.
CAGCAATTAGATTACACCTAATATTTATTGCTGAACGATGTCCTGAGTGTTCAACTTAGCAAATATCGCTTAATTCTATGATAAACAGCATTTTTATATTATCTTAGTAAAATGAAAGAACTAGACAACATAAAAGAATTATTTCATGGATTACCTGCTTTTGCACAGGAATCTATCTTAGATGAATTGCTTCAGGAATATGAAGTTAGTGGACAAGTACTTGATTTAGCTTACGAAAATATTGCTGCTGAAAGACATAAAAAGCCATGTCCTTATTGCAAAAGCAAAAAGGTTTTGAAAAGAGATTCTGATTTTAAGCGAAATGTAAACGAAGAAGTAACTGTTATCCAAGTAGTAACAGCTGTTGAACGTGGTGGAGAAACATTTTTAAAAGCCGTAGAAACTAAAAGATTGACTACAGAAGAAATCACTAAAGCTTTTGATGGAAGACTTTCAGATGAGGCAACACTAATAACAGATGCACATCCTTCATACAAATCTTTTGCAAAAGAAAATCCTTTGCTTATTCACAAAACCTTTATTGCCAAAAACCACGTAAGTAAAACAGATAAAAAAGTTCATGTTCAAACAGTAAATCATACACATAGAGAATTAAAAGATTTTTTGAGACAATTCAACGGAGTAAGTTCTAAATATCTTCAAAATTATTTAAATCTATTTGCTTATGCTGACAAATTAAGGGAATCAAAACACACAATTAAGCAGTGACTCGTTGGTGCATTGTTAGCCGACAACGCATACGAACTATATTTACAGTTTTGCAAAAATGCTGTTAATATTAGAATATAGCGATATAGTTTAAAGATTATTATATTTGCTCAAAAAAATGTACATTTCAATTTTTGATTATGTACATTTCAATTTTTCGATTATAATTAATAATCGAACTTAGGTAGTTACATTTTGAGACATTAACACTAGTTGTGTGTAAATTGTGTGCAACTAAACAAAAAAGACACTTATGCAATTAAGCGTAAGTGTCTGATTTAAAGTAGCTCCCTCTCTTGGGCTCGAACCAAGGACCCTCTGATTAACAGTCAGATGCTCT
>DYPS01000031.1:0-10395 GCA_020719775.1 Desulfosporosinus sp.
AACCCCAACCCCAACCCCAACCCCAACCCCAACCCCAACCCCAACCCCATAAACAATAAAATTATATATGTTTATTATATAACCAAATCATAAATATTAAAAGTAAATTATTTATTTCCTGGCATTAAATAGAGAAGGTTATATAATTGAATACTAGCTTATTGAATCATTATGGTTGAATAAACTTTTTGAAATAGTCTCTATTTCTATAGGCGAGAACACCAAACGAAGACACCATCAAGCTTACGTACAACCAAACCCAACGTCTCATTCTTTTTTTACTAATTCCCAAAAATGTTAGACAATATTTGAATTAGCTGTAGAAAAGATACATTAGAATAGCCACGAATATGAGGGTTATTTTGAATCTTTTTGCCTAAATTAATGCACAGTTACTTCTTCAATTAGCTTAGAATCTATCAAATTTGTAATTAATCTTCTGATTTCTTCAAATTTTTAAAGATTTGGAGTAACCTCTTCATCAGCTTTGAAATTCAACATTTTTGTCAAATAGATCTATGCTTTTTTTTGAAGAGACCTATAATGTAAAACAATAAATTCTGTCTGATTGCCTAGCATGACACCTAAAGAGGCAGTGCTAAACATTTCTCCTTCTCCCTTGATTCTTGTAACAATTGTTGAACTTGATGTTCTTTGAATAATTCTTTCCCAAATTGCTGGAAGATATTCATTGGCAAATGATTTATGTTTTTCCTATATATTGCTAATTACTGCGTTTAGTTTGTTTTGATCGAATTGCAGATCGTTGGTTTGTTTGTCTACTTCTGTATTGAGGGCAGTTTCTAGTTATATTTTGAAAACGTTCTGCAAATGTTCCAAGAATTGATCGTATTTAATATTTTTAGTCTCTATTTTATCGATAAATCTTCTTGTCATTTTGGCATAATCCCTTAGTCCTTTCACAATATTCCGATACGAATCCTCTAATTCTTTTTTCCTCTTCTCCATATTCTTTTTAAACTCGCTCACATCAGTATCTTGCATTGCGTCTAATTTTCTTTCATATTAAAATTAAACCAATCTGTCCTCCTATTGTGGAAGTAACACTGTCATGAAATATTTGTTCATTTTACTATCAAAGTTAAGATAAATGCTGTCAATGTACGATTAGACGTCTTTTTATTTCAAGTGTTTGGGTTTCAGAGATAAAAAATATAGTTTTGCTTATTTATTGCATGCTTATTTGAACCTAGCATAAGTTTTATATCTTTGAAGGTTTTCCACATTCTAAAGCCACTCTTACATATGAAAAGTCGTCTCCCTTTTAATTCTCTCCAATGCATAATTTCTCAAAGCATCTTCCACAGTTCTCAAATCAATTTCGCTTTATGACGATGTAACCTTCTGCCAAAGTTGTCTCACATAGACCAATCTATCCTAATCATCATAATTATTGAGATTTGATTTCTTAGTAGTCGAAATAAGTTTCAGTAGTTCTTTGGCTTATTTTTTGAATTGGGATTACTGGTCTTCATAATGGGACATCATAAAATAATCCAAAGTGAATTTTAAGGTTGATTTTTGGCTTTATGCTTTGATAATTCCCATCATGTGCGTATTTAATTCATTTTTTAGTATATTTCTATCTGCATCTTCTGTACAATCTCTCACGACGACTATTATTTTACGCTGCTGAGCGGCTATAACTCTCTATGAAGCTCGAATAATTGCCTTGAGAATATGACTATGACTCGCTTCATACCTTCCAATCTCATTCATCCAAATGTTGATAATAAGTACATCCGACAAAGACAGGCAAAACAGAGCTACTTGTTTTTCGAACATTTTATATTATGGTCCTCTTTATATTGAATCAAATCCTTAAGTGTCAATTATGTTGAATCCAGAGCTAGTCTGCATCCATATTCCTTTTGTGCATCGTTATCTGGTGATGGTGGTGTCGAGGATGGGAAAATCAGTTCCGAAGACTGCATTGAGAAGTGTGCTTTTTCCTGAGCTTTGAGTGCCGAAGATGGCTACATTGGCGTTGGAAGCGGGGAAGGAGGTGAGATCAGGGCTGCATGTTGTTGGTGTTACTTGATGAGGGAATCTTCGCGGATAATATTTATCATGATCGAAGCAAAACTAATAATTTTTAGTATGGGTATACATTTCGGAATATTCAAATCATTTCAACTTGAAGAAAAAGTATTTTATATTTGATTATTGATGTTTTTACTGTTGTCTGTTTTTTGTTGCAAATATTATAGTCAACTTTATACGTAGTTACCGTGCTTTTATAGGAAAACTAATTGAATAACATATAATTTCAATCCACCCATTTATCATTATTTTAATAATGGAAAGCCAGCCACTAGTTCAGATATATTGATTTAAATATGAGTGATTTGAGTTTATTTGAGCCTATATTATTTAAATAAATCCATGAGTTTTCAAAACTAAAATATAGGCATGATGGACGAGGGCTACTTTGTTTCGAGGGGAGACATTCTCAAGTGGATTAACGACCTACTGCAAGTACGTATTTATTCACTCAGTTAAACATGACAAAAATATAACAATTGGGATCTGGGGCAGTTTATTGTCAGGTTATTGACGTCATTCATCCTGGAAAAATAGCTTTGAATAAAGTCAACTGGAAGGCAAAGAGTGACTACGAGTTTATTCAAAATTTAAAGATATTGCAATAGGCCTTCAATAAGGTTGGTATCAAGCGTTACGTGTAGGTAATTGAATGAATAAGTTAGGTTTAAAAATTGGCCAAAGCGAAATATCAGGATAATTTGTAGTTCGCACAGTGGTTGAAAAGATATTATGATCTTAATTGTGGAGATCGGGGCAACAACTATTTGGCTTAGGAGAGAAGAGGAGGAAATAATCCTAATTTTGGATTTGCCTAAAAAAATGTAGTGCCTAAAACCTATAATGGATCAGGAGCAATCATTCCCAAAAAATAATCGCCACCTAAAAAGGTTGTTGCTGCTACTGAAGTGCCTCCCAAGAAAGTATCAACGGCTGTCATCCCTAAGGCAGTGAAGGAAATACCTAAAAGAGTACCTAAGGCTAAGGAATAAGTTGGAAGCGGTTCAAACTAAAAGTAGTAAAAGAAGCAAGCGATGGTGTAGAAGCTAAAATAAATGTAATAAAAATTGTAGATGATCCGATAAATTCTAAAATCCGAGGATGGTTCAGACATGAAGGTTCAAATGATCTCTCAAGTGATGCAAATCTAAGAGCAATTCCATTAAGAAGTGGAAGTTTAAAAGTAAGAGCATGAAACAAATTGATTATATTTCGATAATACCCTCTTGGTTCAAGCAATCATCAAATTCATTGACTTATGCAAATATTAGAGCAATTTAGTTATAGAGTTTATGCAATATCAACTCAAATTCCCTATTTTTTGGGACTATTCTCAGATTTTGATTTCACATCCTCAATTGCCTTTTTTATGGCCTATTCAGCTAACATTGAGCAGTGCATTTTGACTGGCGGTAGTTTGAGGTAGTTGGCAATATCACTGTTCTTAATTTGCAGAGCTTATTCTACTTTCATGCCTTTGATTAGCTCAGTTGCATATGAGCTCGATGCGATGGCTGATCCGCAGCCGAAAGTCTGAATATAGTGATATATACCTTGAAAACAGCCTTTTCTATGGTTGTTCCATCTTAGTTGAGTTCGATTTGTAGCTTCATGACATCACCGCAGGCTGGAGCTCCAACTAATCCTGTCCCAACATTTTTTTTATTTTTATCCATTGACCCCACATTGCGTGGATTTTCATAGTGATCTATGACTTTTTAATGATAGGCTGCTATGAGAGAATATGTGAGTTGAATGGGAGTTTTGATGATCAATTTGGTCAACATCTTCAATCAGAAAAAAATATATATAATGCAATTAATGAAGCTAAGGCTTAAGAGCAAGTAGCCTGCTCTAGGAAATAGAAAGAATGACTGCATTAGAGTTAAATATGGCAAGTCAAATATTAATATGTGTTAATATGTTTAAATTGTGTCGGTTTTATGCTTCAATTTTTAATTGATGAATTAGGCATATTTTTTAGTGTTTTAGTGAATGATTTTGGCTCATTTTTAATTGTTTTGAAATTACTAAAAAATGTGTATTTATAATTATCAATTTACGATGAACAAGTAGAGCCAAAAAAGAATCATAGAAATCAATCACGCATTGTCTGGCATTTATGGAGATAACATCAAATCCACAGCATTCAAAATCAATTAGGCGCGGTATTCTTGATATTAATCAGCAAATAGATTCTTAAAAAATTGGATCGTAAAAAAAAATTGTCTTCGATCATTTATGACGAGTTATATGGGTACTTGTAGAAGTTTCCTGAAGAAGTATTTAATGTTGAACATAGAAATCAGGACTAAATCAATAATTTGTGAAGAAGAAAAAAGCAAGACTATCCGAATTCTAAGAAAGATATCTCTACAAGAGCCCAAGTTTCACCAAAGACTAAACCAACTACCTAACCAAGGGAACAAAAAAATAATTAGAAGATCTATCATCTTATTTCCAGTACCACATCCAAATCGAAGCATAAAGTTCATAGTCGAAGTAATGATTGTTCCTAACAATTTCAGTTTAATGTTTTTTGATACTCAGATATTATGAAGCAGTGATTAATATTTGCTTTGTTTCAGTTAAAATACAATGAAAAAGTCAACTAATAAATATAGGCAGTGTGCCAACTGCCCTCATTCGGTTATGGAAAAGAAATGCTGCTGTCAAAGATCGTCGGCTTCGACCATGCGTAATAAGGCACTTACGTCTCGGCCGAAGAAGGAACAATCGACAATTGATAATTCTTCAGTTGTAAACACAACGATCCCAACAATAATTGCTTAATTTTCAGCATTGAGAACTGAGAACAATCATTTGAAACGCTAATTGTTGAATGTATCAACTTTTTTGAAGGATGATACCCATCAAGCCACAAGCATAAATCATAGTGAACCATCATTGAACTAAAAATTATTCATTTCCAATAAACATTTGAAATAAACTTTACTTTAGATCGACAATCTTTCAAAAATAAACAAATAACTGTACGATAGAAACACACATCTTACATAGCAATGTTAGGGATTAAAAATTCAAATGAGATAAATTTAGAGCTATCTTGACAGGTACAAGAAAAAATGTAAAAAATACAGTAGAGCCTTCGAATAATTACCAGAGAGGAAAGAAGTTAATTAGCTGTATGAGCAAAATGTTATGTACGAACAGGAAAACAAAGTATTGAAAGAAGAAATTAGGTGCTTGAAATTTTAAAATAAGAATTTCAGTATGATTGGCAATTTATCGCCATAGTGGGTGGCGCAAACTGGAAACAAATTGACTCGGAATTAGCATTTTGTTGGGAAAACAAATGAAGGAAATTAAGTTTAACTGTTTAAGAAAAGTTTATCTGAAACTATAAATTTATTAAAAAATTAGAGCAGTCATTTCCAAAGCACAAGTTTTGATAATTTGGGCAATGCTTAATTTGTGGGTCTTGAACATTTGATTCAAAGCTTAATTTAAAGTTATTCCTAATCTATTTTCGGTCACTTCAGTCTTCTGGTAAAATAGATGAATCGTAAGTTAAATACATATTAGAAAAAAATAGGTAATCTCACCTCAAAGTTATAAAACTTCTTAATTATCTTCAGAAATAAGCGTCTTCGCAAAAAGTTGAATCCTACATTATCCTTCATAAAAACAGAACGCACTCCTATGGCCGATATAACAAATCGCATTTGATTGAATTAATTTTGAGCATCTCTATCTTTAAATATTAGTTAATAATAATAAATGGAATAATACATTCAAGCCAACGAATATCTCATCCAGGAGAATTTCTAAGCATTTAAGAAACATATTGATGAGAGTTAGTATTCCAAATAAGTATTGACTAAGCTGCTGGGGTTGGTTATTGAACTCAAAGTGAAGCCATATCAATCGTATATTTCACTGCTTGTCTAGTAAATCTCTGTTGTAAGGTAGTCAGACGAGGAGCTGAGTTGCATTACAAACGCTAGTATCATCGAACGTAGACAAATATAAATGATAATAATTTGTTAATGCTTGCCTGTTAGAAGGGAAATTTAGGCATTGTTGAAATATTGCTAGATTTAAGGGGAGCATAGCCGTATTTGATGGATGAATAAGGAAGAAATATAGTGCATTATGCTATTGAAAATGATGATGAAGAATAGGGGATGATTTTGATTGAGAGATTGTTATAGAGATATGAACATTTGGTACAACTCTATTAATTAAGAAAAATGGGGAAAGTGATAGGATAAGCTATGCTGTATGTGCAATTAGAAAGCACAAAGTAGGTGTACTTAAAATATTAATAAAATCTAAAGTTAATATTAAACAGGAAAATAATTCAAGTAAACAATTTAATATTTAGAGTTAAATTTGCTGCATTAGGCAGTTAAATAATTTTAGACTCATAGAAATATATAAATTGTCAAGAGGATGATTCAGATATTGCTTGAAGCTGGTCTTGACGCTTTGTCAGTCAACAATGAAGGATAAACTTATATTGCATTTGCTAAGAACAAAAGTATTTTTAATGAATAGCAAATTTAACAATTAAAATCACAAAGGCAATGCACAGCTGAAATAGGAAATTAATGCCAAATATTTTCATCTCCCAATATCAATCCAATCATAATTCATCAGTAATAAGAATAGCCTTAGTATGAGCCAAATCACCATTAAATATCTGAGTAGATGTACAATATGACTGTTCAAAATTCAAATTTTCGTAATTTAACTTGGGATATAATTTATCCTTTCTATTTGAAACTCGTGGATATTGTGGGTTAACTCTATGGTTCGATATAGGTTATTGGATCATTTGCCTGTAATCTTTGGCTGCCATCATGCGATATTGACTTTTTACTTATTATTCCTGATTGTGGGAATTCATAATTGTTTTAGTAAATAACTGAAACTATATTCAGCAAAGTCAAAAAAATAGGAAGTCACACTTATGTCAAAATGTTACGCACTTATAAACTGCCTATGATCAAGCTCATACTAAATGAGCAATACGATGGCATTGAGATAGAACTATTCATTTCAGACAAAAAAAATATAGCATCTCGTTATGTGACTTTCATCAATGAAGTTATGGCTTATTACCCTTAAATTCAAATTATTTATATAGTTGTCAGGAAGTTGCTAAGTTAAAAACATCTGCATGATCACAAAAAGGGAGGTCTTAAAGCCTATGCCTTATTTCTGCTTATTTACTCGATGCGTACATTATATCACTATCAGTATGTTTCTCAATTTGTTGAGCACTTTTCTTACTACTATGGTATGGCCTATGAATATGCATGCGAGCTGAACTCTGAAGGCGATGTTTAATATAAAATAAATATAACTGATCCTCTAAACAGTGACAATAATATGGGTGGTAAAAAAACGAATATTCTATGTTTGAAATAGCTATTTTTGAAGGTTTACTACGGTTTGAATATTGATAATGATGGCAGTAAAATTAAATATTTGGTAGATTTAATCCGATAACTATGATTTTGTACTACTAATATATAGGTTATTTGTTTATAACATTACAAATGAATGTTTACCACTATTGATTCTTGGATGAATGAATTTATAGTTAATTCTCCCGATTGACAAATATTTTTCATTTGATAGTGAGTTCTGTTATATTTTTATTTTGTTAAATCGAAGTTCCAAACAGCGGCAAATATTTTTTATTTAACAATAACTTGAGGTCCATAAGACTGAAAAAGGTTTTAATTGACTAACTTCGTTAAATTTTATCATACTCCGTACTCAATCTTTTTATGATTGGCTCTCCTCTGTTTTTTTGAACTTTACTGAATTAAATGATGATTATTGCTACATCAGCCAAATACACTTTCTAATTATTTAAACCCAGTCGCAGTCTTTGGTTTAGGTTTTGACTAATATTTTGGTCTTATATTTTGTTAATAAAACATTAAAATCAAGGAGTAGGGATGGCTTTTGGCACTTTTATTTAATTTTAATTTTATTGAATTACTGTTGGCTGTAAATGTGAATTTCTTCTTGCTTCTGCCTCCTCAGGGTTATAGGAAAATATATATCTTGGTCTCTTCATCTCTGTTCCAGTCATCGGGCGTGTAGGTTGGATAGTTTTGCATTCAATATTTGTAACTGGGCATGTTTTCATATTTTTTCCTCCAATGCATTTGAAAGATGAGTTATAGGCACTTTATGACATTATATATGGATGTTTGGCACTATTGACTCTTGGACGAATTGGTTTATAGTTATTTCTTCCAGATTGACAAACATTTTGATTTGATTATGAGTTCTGTTGTAAATTCCTGACAAAATTGTTATTGGACTGAACAACTATCTAACTATTACCCGTAAAACTGACATTAGCTACAGATGCTATCAGAGATGAATACTCCAGCACTGATCCTAGCATTCTCCCACCCTCAGTTTCAATAATACGAGTGGTTACTCCTCTAAAAGTTCGTTTCCATTGAAGCAGCCTTGCTTTGTTAATAGATTGGAGTAACCTATTATTTGTTTCTGTTTCTAATTATAGTTAATAGACTCCATTCGAATTGAGTACTCCTTTGACTGTTTCTTCATAATCAACAATGAGATCTTTATCATTGACATTCATAATTTTGGCTACAGATTCGACCATAGCAGATTAGATATCTGATAGAATATTTATTGAATTATCAATTTACAGAGCATTTGACAATGGATTATTATATAATTAAATTTATACCATTTATTGTTATACCTGCAATCTTCTTGCTTAGTTTGGGATGGTTTTCATATAACTTGTGAACATTTGATCGATATTAATATACAGAACAATATCTGAGGGAGAAAAGACAAGGAAAGTTATTCCAATATTTGGCATATCTACGGATATAACTGCTGGAAATTAATTGGTAGTATTTATGTTTTATTGTAGAAGTCTTGATGATTATTTTTACATGGTGGTGACTTTGACTTTAAAGTTGACATCATTATTGAATATTTTGTCTTCATAAATGCTGACTGTCTTTTCTGTGACTTGTTCTTTGGTCATTGGAAAGTAGAGTTTGCTTATTTCTGTTACTTCTACTTTGGGTTTCATGTTTAGATACAATCCAAGAATTGTGAATCCAGCAATAGCACCTAAAAGTACAAGAGATGTAATCAAAATTATTGCTATTTTTTTCCTTGAACTCATATTTCTCCATAGCTATCTGCATTTACCATTTTAACTCTATTTGTCTGACTTCTAAAGTTGGCACTCCGGATTGCTTTACTGTTGGCAAATTTACATTTAAATTAATATCATAACTGTCTTAAAATTAAGAATGAGTTAAACTCAATTAAGAAATGTTTCAAAATTGTTTTACTTACTTTTATGAAATTAATGAATATGATTATTAATTAAACTTTTTAATTGTAAATATGAAGTTTTTGATTTTTGTAACCAAAAGTGACTATCATGTCTGAAACATAACTTAATGATTATTAATTTATCCTATCCTTTAGATTAACAACTTTCTGCAGCTGTTACTTTTTGAAGTTAAATCGTTCTTAAACTCTCGAAACTTATTATTCATTTGATTCAAGATATTTTGCATGATCAACGACACCCAACTTAGAGACTTTATTAATCAAATTTTCATAAAGTTCGATCGCGATAACAGTGGTACTCTTGAGGCTGCAGAACTGGCAAACTTCTTCAATGAAGTATTCGCTCAAATGGGAAATCCCACCAGACTCAATCAACAACAGGCGATGGATGCCCTGAGAGCTATTGATCAGAATAGTGATGGTAAAGCAAGCAAACAAGAATTGTATGAATGCTTTAGAAAACTACTTACAACTCAAGGAACCTATAGTGGAGGACAAGGAGGACAACAACAGCAAGGAGGTTGGGGTCAGCAAGGACAACAGCAACAAGGAGGACAACAACAGGGAGGATGGGGACAACAGGGAGGTCAAGGTCAGCAAGGAGGATGGGGGCAACAAGGTCAACAAGGTCAGCAAGGACAACAAGGAGGATGGGGTCAAAAAGGCCAGCAGGGTGGTCAGCAAGGAGGTTGGGGTCAACAAGGTCAGCAAGGACAACAAGGACAACAAGGACAACAAGGACAACAAGGTCAGCAAGGTCAGCAAGGAGGATGGGGTCAACAAGGACAGCAAGGACAGCAAGGACAACAAGGAGGTTGGGGACAACAAGGACAGCAGGGACAACAAGGAAGTTGGGGTCAGCAAGGACAACAACAGCAAGGAGGTCAACAAGGTGGATGGGGTCAACAAGGCCAGCAAGGAGGCCAACAAGGAGGATGGGGTCAATCAGGGCAACAACAACAAGGAGGATGGGGACAACAAGGAGGTCAACAG
>DYPS01000031.1:10495-29890 GCA_020719775.1 Desulfosporosinus sp.
CAACAGCCCACTCAGCCTGGTCAGCAGCAGGGTGGTTGGGGTCAACCTGGACAACAGCAACAGGGGGGCTGGGGTCAACCAAAACAGGGTGGCTGGTGAAGATGATTCATGTTAGCTTAGATCTTATCTTCTATCATGAGCTGTGTAACATTTTACTGAACACATTTTCAACTTATCTCTCCTTTCTCACAAATTCTTGAAATCTTTTGCTTGCAAATTAATAAATCACCTGCATTATGAGTTAATTTAATTATAAATTTGTTCAGAATCATTGAGTTTTCATATAAATTAGTAAAAATATATTAATCCACAGCTTATCATTGGATCCATAAGCTCAATAGAACTAAATCAAATAGTAAAATCAATCAATATTAGTCTGTTTGGCCCTTCTTCCATTCAATATCACTCTCCCAACCTTGGTCAATTTGTTCTATTTTTCATCACTATCCGCATCTTCTTACAGCTACATGACATCTTCTATCGCATCATATTCATTTTCTTCTTGATTGTCATCTGCTTTTGAAAACTAAGTCCCTTGACCATAATTTTTTGTCAGCATAAATCCATATGGTTGGCCCAATAGCTACATAGTCAGTAGTTTAGTAAGATATGTTTTCCAATGAAAAAAATTGATTTAATCGGAGTAGTTTAGACTGATAATATAGTTGTAAAAGTCAATGAATACTTTTGGTAAACCTGCTGCAAAATTTTATATCTTTTCGCTTAATTTTTCTTATTGATATTCGAAGGGTAGTTTATCTTTTAAAAATGCCCCCTGTGTGAATATATCTATGAGGATATAACAAACTGACTCAAGGTCATCTTTGAGTCCAATATCTTACATTAATTTAAATTTACTTCTTCCTAAATGTGCTCCTCTCGAACAATATTTTGTATGGATTGGCTTTCCCTGTTAGTTTCGTTTTTTTAAAGAGAAACAATTAAGAAGATAAAGTTAATTTTTTTTGGGGTTGGCGTCGAAAATGATCTGATTGGGGTCTAATTATCCGCTTACTAATTTTATGTTATTCAGTCTCTCCACTAATTTCAGCTAAATTAGGTCATTTATACCATCTCCAATAGCAAATGAAGCAACTCTTTCTCAGAAGGGGGTACTTTGATTCTATCAAACATTGTCTGCAACGATGGTCCATATTTTTAGTGTACTTAGAAGTAATAAGCTGACTTTTCCACTTTTACTTCCCCAGCCCAGAGCACTTTAGGACATATTTGATTGCGTAAATTTTCTTTTACTTTAGATGAAAGAGGATATGTGCTTTCGGTCTAAATATTAAAATGGATACCTGTTTAGCATAGATATGAATCCATCTTGCTTTGGAGACGTCGATGCCCTTGTAAAAATTGTACTCGTCATGTTTGGCTTTGAGGGATTTTAGGTAGTAGTGATTGTCGATTACTACGTGTGAGCTTTTGGAAGTTTTGCCCTTGGTGAGCTACGATAGGTTAGTTTTGCTTGCGGAGGAAAACATAGGCCACAAACTACAACTAAATTTCGATAGAAGAATACCGAATAATTAATTACACAATATTTTAAAAAACAGCAACTCCCTCACTCTGCAGCGAACTTCATCTCTAATGTGCGTCAAGACTGGATTGTAGTCAACATGGTAGCATGCTAATCTTTCCTAGTAGTTTATTTTTATTTTATTTTGGCTTTTGGAAATTTATTAACTGAACTTGGAAGGATGGATTTATTTCTGCTTTGTTGACTGTAGCAATATTACATGGGTAATTTTAAGGATAAATGAAAAGATGGATATTTGCAAATTTTTAAATAATTAGTATAATATTTTTACAATTCTGATAAATATTGATAAATACAATCATCCCATTCATTTAGGAATGAAATATTACAATCTCAATCAAAAAGCTTTCTTTTGACGTTGACAGTGGTTGATTTAGCTATTTTTTATAAATTTTAAATTCATAAATTGATATTTGGTTGTTTATACATTACAAAATAATATTTACAGTTTTATGATTGGATTGAAGAAAATAATTTTTATCTTACGTACGTTTTACTTTTACAATTCATAAAAATTAAATAAATCAATCTTTATTTTTCAAAAAATACAACACAAATTATAAAACTGAAACTTTGACTCTCAATGTTAATATTGGTCTGTTTTGCCATTTGAATTAATTTTTTTCAATATCATTTAAATATTTTAAAATGCAGCAAAACAAAATACCAGATGGCCAAAGGACCAAAGTCATATACACTCTCATCAAATAAGCCAAATATACAGAAGTACAACTACTCCCAATTAGGCCATTAACCATCTCAGCTATTAATTGCAGTTTTGTCCCCGAAGTAGATCGATGTCCCTTCTTGCCTATTGCTACTACATGAGTCAAGATTTCTTGAACTCGGCTCGTGTTTACGAACAGTTATCAAAATTCTACCCCTAAGTCACTGAATACAAACTTTATCTCGCTCAAAGTCATTACAAGAATGGTGATTTCTAGCAAGCCCTAAAAGTTACCCAATCAATAAATGACTCATCCTCTCAACAAAAAGTAATCCTCTTACAATCCCTCATTCGTTATGAGCAGGATGAAATCCAACATGCAAAATCTTTGCTCCGACAAGGTAGTTCATTATTGATTTAGCCAACCAATAAGATTCAGATATTGTGGTCAATGAGGGTTGTATTCTCTACAAATAGGGTAAGTTTTAATAAGCAAGAGTTAAATTTGTAGATGCGATGAATTCGATTGGCTATGACTGTTAAATTGCCTATAATATTGCACTTTGTCACTATAAGCAAAAACAACTGGCGCCGTCGCTTAAATATATTGCTGAGATTATTGAAAAAGGAGTTAGAGAACATCCTGAGTTAGGAGTTGGGTCGTATGCTCCTGATATTTAAGTTAAGAGTGTAGGCAATAGTCAAACTTTGAAGGAAACTGCTTTGGTAGAAGCTTTTAATTTAAAAGCGGCTATTTAGTATACGATTCGCAATTATGCTGCTGCTCGTGAAGCTTTATTAGATATGCCTCCTCGTTCTGAAGAATAACTTGATACAGTGACTTTACTCAATCAGGCTTTGATGAATATCGATGAAGATCCAAATGGTTCTTTCAAAAAATTAAATTTTTTGCTTCAAAATCCTCCATTTTTGCCTGAAACATTTAGCAACTTGCTTCTTCTTTACTGCAAATTTGGCTATTATGATTTGGCTGCTGATGTTCTCGCTGAAAACTCTCAATTTACTTACAAAATGCCAAACCAAGAAGACTTTGAATTCATTGATGCTATCATTCTTCAAAAGGCTTCTCCTTAAGAATCTTTGAGAAAGTTAGATTTGATTGCAAATCGCTACATTGACAGTTTACGCCAGTTCACAAAGAGCATTCAAGATGCTCGTCTAGCAAAAGATAATGAAGGAATAAAGAAAAGTTTGAAATAATTTGACGAATGTCTTTAAAAATACATTCCAGTTCTAATGTCTCAAGCTAAAATATATTGGGATAAGTAAAATTACTCAGTTGTATAAAAGCTATTCCGTCAAAGTGCATAATTTTGTGCAGATCACTAAACTTGGAAATTAAATGTTGCCCATGTCTTTTTCGTGTTATAGCGTTACAATTAAGCTATCAGATATTATGAGCCAATTGTAAACAAAAATGGCGATAACATGTTGAGTCTTACTGCAATTGTCGTGGCCAATCTTTGTGTAAGTTACATCATGGTCAATAAAAATTAATAAGCAGAATAAATTATGAAGAGATTGTAGGCAGAAGAAGAAAAGGCTGCAGAAATGGCGGAGACTGAAAAACAGGCGAATCATTATCATTTGTGTATTGTCAATTTAGTTATTGGTACACTTTATTGCTCAAAAAATAACTACGACTTCGGAGTTGGAAGAATTATAAAATCACTTGAACCCATTCAAAAAAAAGTAAAATATAGATTATACAGTTAAATACTGATACCTGGTTTTATGCAAAACGTTGCATGTTGTCGTTACTGGAAGTTTTATCAAAACATATGATAATAGTCAAAGACACAACGATATCTGAAGTTATTGATTTCTTGGATTTGGCTGACTAACACGGTAAACTAACTCCAACAGTCTTCAATCCCTTGGAATAGTTGGACGAAAAGCATACAGTATCTTACTAGGCTCGCGAGTTAAAACGTATTTACATCAAAATGAGATGATAGTTATTGTGGATGAATGCTTAACTGACCCTATTTACATCAATTTAATTATCAATGTTTCTTTTTCATGCTGATAATGTTTAAATTCGTCAAATGTTTTCCCAGTAAGACATGGTCTAAAGTCTACTCATAGTCTTGCACATTTCTGAACTAATTTTTTGGTAAGTTTATCCATATTTTTCCCACTCTTGTAAGTTCAAAACGAGTGAAATCTGCAAACCCTGGAACAGGCTCTTGAAATTACGATATATGAAAACTCATAGTTTGTGGTTTCTAAGTGTATTTATACTTACCCAAAAAGCATTAAAAAATTCAACATAAACTGTTTAGAAATCATTAGTTATATGAATTCTATGCACAGTTCTACGCGAATAGACTTGTAGAAGTGATAGCATGAAGTATCCAAGTCCAGTGACCATCCCGAATGACACCATATTTATTTTGCCAAAAACTAAATGGATCAAATTGTACTTGGTTTAGACATTTACATGCCGAAGAGAAGACCGTTGATGAAGGTGAGAATTGCAATGTATCTCACCATTTTACGAAGAACATATTAACCTTTTTGGTATTCGTAGATTTTGCATAGACCTTTTTCATCAAAGACTAATTTTGAAATTTAAGCTGGGTTATCGATCACTTTGTATTTTTTATTCTTGTCATTTGAGAAGGTGTAAATTGGTTTGGAACCCACACTGATTGATTTAAAAGGAATTCTGGCTAATGTGCGTAGCATTGTATTAATATAAAAAGAAGAGAATCATCAGGAAGACATTTTTTGTTTAAATTATTAAAGTATAATTTGTAGTTAAAAGTTGAAATGATTATATTGCTTTACGTTTGAGCTCACTTATTTGAATAATATTTAAAAAATGGTTAAATTTACTCTCAAAGTTGGAAAGGAAGTCTTTGAAGTTTAACACACACCCGCAGAAACATACGAAGAGTTTCAGGCCAAGGTTTTCGCTTTGACTGATATCCCTCCTAAAAATTTGAAAGTGCTTTTTAAAGCAAAAATGATAAAGGTATATGTTTCTTCAATATAGGATAACTAATCACTATTAGTTCTCCCATAAGGCACAGCTCTGATAATAATGGGTACAAAAGTTGGTAAATAACTCAAGTAGAGCAGTGAAATGAAAGCAGAAAAAGTAGTAGTTGAGGAATAGCCTAAAGCTATAGTTCGTTTTGGATTATAAAATATTGGAAATACTTGCTATATGAATGCGGCTATTCAACTTTTGAGAAGCATTCCATAACTCAATAATTTGATTAAAAATTCAAAAGTCACAGATGTATTAATATGCTTAATTAGCATGCAAACAAAGATCAAAATACTATCAAAACATTGAATTTGGCCTTTCAACAGCTTGAGAAAAAAGATTATCGCCCTTAAATGTTTGTAGGAATGTTTTTACAATCACATCCTGATTATCTTCCTTTGGGAACCCAACATGATTCGGATGAGTTCATGCAGGAGTTGATAAGCATAATGGTCCGTTCTAGTCCATTATTGTCAAAAAGTATAAAATAGCTTTTTGAAATTGAATTTGTGGATGTGACAAAAAATTTATAAATAGAAGAAGAACCTAAAATTTAATTTAATACTTCGACTAAACTATGTGTATCAATTGGTGGTGTATAAAAGTAATTGAAAATTGGAACTTTAAACGAAGGAATTAAGTTGAGTTTGGAAACCAAGTTAGAAAAAACAAGCTCTGTCGATCATCAAAATCATAAATATTAAAAAAAGACTAGGTTCAATTCTCTTCCTCCCTACCTAATCACTCAAATGGTCAGATTTTTCTGGAAAGAAGCATCTGATTTGCCTCACTCTAAACCAACCGCTGCTAAGATTTGCAAAAGCATTGATTTTTCTCAAAAAATTGATCTTTTTGACTATTGCTCTTAGTAACTAAAGGTGAAGCTTCTTGCTGGCAGATAAGCTTTGTAATAAAACAAGAAGCAAGAAGAGATCGAATATAAGAAGCAGTACTAGATTTACAAAGAATCTTTAGGTCGTACTTATTTTTTTATTCAGCAAGCAACAGACCATAAAAAAGAATAATCTAAGAGTTCAATGAGAAATGGAAGAAAGAAAAAAAACCAGTTTTGGCAGGTTTAGAGACTGGATATTTTGAAATGATTGGAACTGTGACACATTTAGGAAATTCAGTAGAAAGCGGTCACTATATGGCTTGGATCAAGTAGAACGATGAGGAATGGACGAAATATGATGATAACACTGTATATCAGCAACCTGGAGAGAAAGTGACTCAACTTCGTGGTGGTCAACCCAACTTGGAAATCGCCTATGTCCTTCTCTTCAGAAAGGTCTACGCTAAACCACTATGATCTATGTTAGTTCGTTGACAATCAAATTTATTTACTTTTTAACTTCAGAATTCTCCCTTAATTTCTTAACAATCAACTATTTTTTAAGGATATTTTTGATATTCACATCTTCAAAGATTTATCTAAGACTGCTTGAGCCTAACATTTCAAAAAGAGAGTCTCCAAACAATTTTCAATGCTTATCATCAATTCAAAAAACTTATAAAGTATGACAAACTCAGTAATCAGAAAGAAAAACTATTTGAAGATTCGGTCATGATTTTTCAAAAAAAGATGAAGTTATTTTTTAAAAACACCTTAGGAAAGGCTAGGTTTGGCTTAAATTTACTTTAGAAGGGATTATTTTTAAAATACTATTGTTGTAAATATTGAAACTCATTTTTTGCCTTTTTTTGTGATGAGAGCTATAAATGGCATATCTTTCGTTACGACAAATATAATCTCAAATAAACAACACATAAAATGACCGGATTTAAGCAAGTTGAAGTTGATGAAGCTGTTAAGGGACACTTCGATCTCGTTCTCCCTCTTTGCCAGGCTGAACATCACGGAAAGTTTGATCACGTTCATATCCACCACGTCTATGCTCAAAAGAATGGTCACCACGACTGGTTCTACTGGGTTCAAGTCAAAACTGGAACATTCGGAAACTTCCACGAATGGACTGTTGTCTTCGAAATCAAGAACCACGCTGCAGTCCTCGACTCCATCCATATGGGATTCAAGACCTTCTTCTGATGTATATTGAATATCATTTCATAACCAATCTTTATAGACGTCAAGAGTTATATTCTGAATCACATCTCTATGGTGATCTTAAACTTGCACTTATCTATTCTTATTTTAATTTACTTAACAAATTCTTCAATCAGAAAAGATCATGAATGATCTCGACTAAATTGTAAAATTCAATTCAGCTTATTCAAAACAGCCAAGATCGACTAATACAAGGGTTTGGATCAAATAGGCCAAATTAGATAATTTTAAATGCTAAAAGTAGACTACCAATAGAAAATGAATTAGGGTATACGGCTATGTTGAACTAACAGTTTATGCAATTATCATACTTTTCAGCAGCACAAATTGATTGACAATTGACTGCTGTTTTCATTCGCAGTGTCTAACATTCGCAGAATTGTCTTCTTTTCGCCTTTTCTTGAATCATTTGGGGTATTTTTTTTAGAAAAAGAACTATTTTTCTTATTTAGAAGATATTTGACTTTTTGACACGTTGTAAAATCTTTAAAATTTAAATATTGAAAATGAACTGAAGATAGTACTGACTTGAACTATCCCAATAAACATCTTAATCTTTTATTGATTGCTGAATGTTTAGCTATATTTTTGCGTTGTCCCTAATAATCTAAATTTCTTGTACAAGTTTGAAATGAATTGCCTATATTTCGATTGATAATTTGTAACTAATAAAGACTACTGTTGAGGAGATTTCTCTTTTAGAAATTCATGCATATAAACTTAATTGAAACTGAACAATACTGCTCAATGCTGCAATTGAGAGAAGAGTCATTTTTTACTGTGCTTTTTTATGATTTATCTAATACATGACTTTCCTTCAAGTTGAGTTTAGCTTGTATTTTTAAAAGCTTAACTTCTATTTTTCTGACTTATTTTCTCTTCTGTTACTTTTACAGTGTAGTGACAAGAGTTTGTTTGAGAGATTAGAGCAATGCTATTTTCCCCTTTCTTTTTCCTTTTAAACTTCGCACCCTTTCTAAATCCTATCTGAATTGAAGGATTAGGCTCATCGATGGAGATGGTGTGTCTAATTGATTCATGCTGTGTCAGTTAATAATACTTTCAAAAGCAAGTGTACTCAGTCTCAAATTAACAATATTCATAAAAATGATCAGTTCACTGTTATTTATTTTAATTTTATTCAAATTTATTCAAATCTTCTTCCCAATTGATAGGCAAAGAAGTCAACCAGCTTCTATCTTTCATATATTTGCATTAGCGTCTATTTCGATAGTGTGCTCCATATTGTTTTCCTGCGAATGTCCCTTTACAGTTTTTGCAAGTATTGACTACTTTTTCCATTCTGCTTATCTTTATAATTACTTTTTATCAAATTATTTATGCATTTCCTCATCAATTTTAGCCATTTTTTCTCTTCTATTTTGACTGATTTCAAATATACTCTAAATGATTCTCTTCTCATTTGGATGTAATGGTCTGATATTTCCTTGCTAATCCTTCATAAAAGATAGTATTATTTATTGATAAATTTGGTGACATTAATATCAAATAATATGTACCACTGAGACCTAAGTTTTAGCTATATAATATCATTTTGTATAAATTTGGCGAGCTTATTTTAGCTGTTCAAGTAGATTTTTATTTATTTTACGCAGCTAGGATAATTGCAGTTCTCTCTAGGTTATGGTTTCTGTTAGTTTGTTGACTAACATTTGAAAATTTGATGAAACTTAGCCTTGGCTTTTGTAGCGCAGCAGCATTTATAAATTTTTTAATTTCATTTATAGTTCTTTAACTTTATCTTATTCAATTTTAAGTTCTTTTTCTTTTTCTTTCTATAGGTGCTTTGTTGGAATTGGTTGTCTTTAACTGATTAGGGACTATAATTTTTTCTTCAATTGTAAGTTTTCGTTTTCAATAGCTTATAACTCCCCCTTTAATCGATCAATTTAGCCCTAGTATGACTATCTTTGCCTTTCAAGTTACATTTTGCTATCTTTGACAAAATTAGTTTCTTTTCTTGCTTCTACTAATTTTGCCTCATATTCAGCTATTTGCTAGTTGCTGGTTGTTGCTAATTTTTTTTATAAAAATTAAACTCTACCTTTGGAAGCCTTTAGCTCTTTTCTAATGATAGAAATTTCCTAAATAAGCAATTTTTTACATTTTTGTAGAAACGATTATCTTAATTGAGTTGTTTAACTTTTTTTGCTACTGTTAGAGTTTCTTCATGTTATTTTTTAAGTGTATGTAGCTATTTGCTGAGAGAATCAACTGAAGTTTCCAATCCAGTTTTATTTATTTTTTCCAAGTTATAATTAATTTGAAGTTAGTCGTACTTTCTCTTCATGTTCTTTAATTCCTTTCCTATTTCATCTATTTTTAACACCAGCATCGTATTATTTTGTTTATCTTCTGTTTTATTTACTTTTTGCTATATTTTATCTTTACTCTTTTACAACTATAACTATCTTTATGATTTTACGAGTATTTAATCATCTTTCTTTACTGGCTCACCTTCTTCAATACTTTAAATGCTTTTACTTTCAATTATTGCTTCTTTTTAAATGTCCTATTTTCCTTATTTTTAATTTTCCTACTCTTACTCTTTGTCTATTTCATGTTTATCTCTACTTTTCTCTTCTTCAATCATCACTTCATTTGCTGGCTCTTGTTCTGGGTTGATATCAACACTTTCAGCACTCGCCACACAGGTTCGTACAACCAAAGTGAATAAATCTCTATCAAAATTGTTATTAAAGCTAATTTTCATGGATTATCTTTAATTGTAGTTATATAGAATAGAATTAAATGATTTCCGTATAAATTCTATATTGGGAAATTATTGGCATATGGCTACTTTTTGCAAAGGAACTCCTCCAGCTAATAATACTATGGCACTATTTTATATCTACACCTTGATCTCAAGTGGGAGCTACAAGTATTCATACTTCTCATCTTGTGAAAAAATAGCCTATATCCTTCCATCTAATTTTAATTTTCCTGAGTTTAGGAAACACTATAATTTGTTTTATAATTATGGGTCGAGCTTTATTGTTTCGCTCTATTTCATGATAGTTATTCCGATATATTGTTTTCCTTCAATGAACGGCTCAATTTGTACGCAAACACTTCATAAATTGAGTCTTACATTGATCCCACATCATCGAGACAGGGTTGATAGTAGGAGGACACAACATCTTCAATTTCTTTAAAATCTCTTGAATTTTTCAAAAACCATTTACATTTCATCTCATCTAATGATTGTCCATCTGAATTAGTTGTAAATTACTTTCTTTGATAGTTCCCTGCACTCTCACAAGATCTGTGTTAATGGCTCTGCTAGTCAGCTGACAATGAAAATAATTTTAATCAAAGCACTCGATCTTTTTTGGTTCTTCCTTGCGACTTTCCTTCCTCAAGAAAAGGTCTGACAATTTCTTATTGATCATTTGTAATTATATTTATTATTATAGTAAATGGACAGCATCATAAACTAAAAAAAGAGATTGCACTAAACCCTTCGATCATTTCCTCCTTTTTTCACGTACAGCCATAACTAGTTAGACTGCAATAACACGAAGAGTCGAGAAGAAAGCAAATTGGATATTGGGGGGAGTTAATCTTCATATATTGCAAATAGTAATAGGGATGTGACTTAGAAATAACATCATCAATACTTCTGTGTCTTAAATTTGGAATTTCCCCATACTCTAGGACAAGTCAACCACCATATCCAGTACTGAATTAGTTAAATAGAACGATTATCAAAAGAAGATACACTTGTAGTTTTAAAAGATTTGGCAACTTTGGGCTGTTTGGATCTCGTTGCTGGCAGCTAAAAAATATTGGTCTCTCATTTTAGTCCCTATGAAATGGCTGATGATATGTATCGCTGGGCTAGTCAAAATTTTCTGCTTGGGGATGTTTAAACATTGCAATTTATAACAGAGGGCGAGCAAACAACTTCAAAGGAAAGTAAGTGTCACATAACATAGAATTTTATAAGCAGCCGAAGGAAATTATCCTTAAAGTGTTGGATGTGCTATAGAAGCAAAATAAGGCTGTGCGTATAGAGATTGGTTCGGATATAGGTGTAAAATTCCTAAAATGATGATAAATAGTAGTTGTAAATAACTGATATATTGATTGAAGCATAAATAAATTATTTAAATTCATTGTTTATCAATACAATCAATTTGTAAATAAAGATTAGATTGCCCATGAAAGGGAGATGAATTACCCCAATTTTTAAACTGCATGCTGCATATAAAATTGAAATCGCTTAATTTTTAATTTGTATGATATCAATTAGAATAAATGAGTGATAATAGCTCTGAACGTATTGAATCTTTTCGCCTAATTGGTTCTCACATATTCAACAAAATGGTTAAGAATCAATAACTGTTGGAATAGACAAATGGTGAGCTATAATATTAAAAAGCACTCAATTCTAGACTACACATTTTACTTGGTTAAATTAAGCAAGAGACAAGTAAAAGTGACAATTAGTCCAATCGAATTTAGAAAATAAAACACATGCTGTTGAAATTTTAATGAGAGCTTATCACTTTGATCATTTGTTTTTATTAATTTTCATATGATTAAGCAAAATTTGATAATTCAGAAACATTTTCATGATAAAAACCGTAATTTAAGTTAGTTGACGAATGGACAAACGTGCTAACTTTGCTACTTCATCAATTTTCATTTTTTTAATTTTGGTTATTGATTTTGAATGTTATATATTTTTAAAGCAAAGGGGTGAATTACAATCCTAACATCTGGGGTATTTCAAAAGAGTTCCCAACTAATACGGAAGAATTTCATGTGTTATGCTGATGAAATAGACCATAAAACCACTTTCTATAAAAAGTAATTTGTATAACTAGTTCAAAGGTTGATGCTCAGGTTCTCAACTACAAAACTGATAATTCTTTATTTTTTGATCTGCAATAGGATTCATTAACAATTCAGAGTAGGTCATAGCAAATTAGTTATATTTTATTATGGTCTTTTTCAACTTGAGTTCAAAATTAAGATTTGGCTTATATTAATTAAATACCATGGCAGACAATCGATTATAAAAAATAAATGGGATTATCAGAGAGAATAAAGGCAAGATTAACTTGCATTAACTTTAAAATAAATTTGGGACTCGTTTGACCTCCAAAATACTGAGAAAATATTAATTAAGCAACAATAAATTTCTAAAAAAATACCAAGCTATTTAAAACAGGTAACATTCAACAAATATAGATACAACTTGGGTTGTTTGGAAGGATCTGATGATTGGCTTTAGAACTAACGGAAATTATTCATTTGGCTCAGTATTCTATTTTGCAATCATCTCAATAAAAATTATGATGAATTAGTACTTGTTTTAACTAAATAGACTTCAAATGATTGGCAGACTTTGTCCTTCATCTTCTTCGGGAAGAATGTGTTACTTTTGAGATACTAGATGCAGCAGGTGCAAAGGGGGGTTGAAAGGGTGCATTGGAGCCAGAAATAAGAAAGTATCTTGCGTGGATAAATCAGGTAGTTGTGGTGACATGTAGAGAAGGAAGACTAGAACAATGGAATTAGATTTCTAAAAGACTTTTCTTTGAAACTAAGGGAAAGTACTATAAAACAGCTAAGCAATGTCGAGAGCACTGGTTTAATCATCTTGACAGTAACAAGAAAAAAGGTGAGTGGACATCTCCATAGGATCTACTGCTTCTTAAAGCAGTCCGCAGTGAGGGCAGAAAATGGTCTAACATAAGTCATATGTTAAGAGATCGTCGAACAGATCATATGGCAAAAAATCGTTATCATTCTTTGATTAATGGAGTATTAAGGTCAAGTGGTAAGTAAATAAGCGAATAACAAATCGTAGATCAGTTGATAACTCAACTTGAGTCTCAAGCATCCGTTGTAGCTTAACAGAAATAAGAGTCTATACATTCAAATTAGCAAAATTAATCAATTTTCAAACCTAAAGTGTAATTTTAATCCAAATCGTATCAAAATGGTGAATAGCTCTAAAGAAATGTAGCTCGTGAATAATATAATGGGATATTGTAGGATAACAACTGTGGGCAGTAATATAAAAATATTCAATGGAATTAAATATCTGTGCCAACTAATAATTTTATGAATAATTCTCAATACTTCATAGTTATGAGTCCTTTTTCATATTCTTCCACTGCTAACAGTCCGATAGTTAGTTCATGGCAGACGTGGAATAATTCTATTGGACAATCATTCTATCACCCTAACCAAAACAATTTCTATAATCAACAATCATTTTGATCACTATTCACAGTATGGATAAAGCAGCATATGAAAAATGTGTTGATTTGTTTGTATATAACTTCATGTCTTCATAATACTTGAGATAATATTTAGGATTATTTTTACTATTTGATTATTTATAACTTAATAATATCTAATAAATCAACATATGATCAAACGCAGCCTCTATCTCATCACAGGCAATGTAATTGACCATTTACTTAGGCTAAAAAGCTAGAAGAGTTCAAACAGATCTTGGGCGAGTAAGTCGATTTCAAAAACTAAAACATTGACCGTAACTCATTCATGATGTAGTTCCTGAATTGCAAGGTGAGCCTTAGGAAATTGCTGCTGAAAAGGCCATCATCGCTTTTAAGCAAACCAATAAGCCAGTTCTAGTTGAGGATACCTCTCTTTGTTACAATGCTTACAAGGGACTTCCTGGACCATATATCAAATGGTTCTTGAAGAGTGTTGGGCCAGAAGGATTGGCCAAAATGGTTGAACCATTTTAGGATAAATCAGGATATGCCATGTGCATTATTGCTTATATGAGTGCTGATTTGTAAAAACCTAAATTGTTCATTGGTAAAACTCCAGGATTGATTGTGGAGCCAAGAGGGAGTCGGGACTTTGGTTGGGATCCAGTTTTTCAACCTACTGGATATGACAAAACTTACGCTTAATTACCAAAATAAATAAAGAACACAATATCTCATCGATTCAAAGCCATTTAAGCAATGAGAGAATATTTCCATCAATAGGACCACAAATAGGCAAAACTGTAAGAACTCAAATGATTGAATAAATCTTATATCTTACATAATTATAGCCCATGAATCATCGATAATTGTCATTATTTAAAAACTAGTTTAAATATTATTGTTAAAATTAACACAATACAATGAAATTTGAAAGTTTTGTAATTATCCTAATAAAAAGATAACTTTAAATGTATGAACTTATATACTCTATATTTTGTAAATTACAAATGAGTATTGCAACTGAACTGAATAAATTATAGGATATTGCTCATAAAGCCTTCTCGCTTATATTTTCATTTGAATTTCGCATCTTTGATTAATTATTTATTTAAATAATTACAATAATAAACTACATTATCAAGGTTACAACAAGAAATCTTAAAATTATTGTTTTTAAGGAAGAATACTCACCGGATAGCCTTTAGAATTTCCTTAATCTTACTACAGCACGGTATTATTTAGATTATTGCTGTCATTCGTGCGAGTAAAAGCGCTCTCTGATTCCTATTGCCTAAAACCCTGTCCCGCTTATTACCAATTCGACACCACCACAAAGAGAAATTTCTTATCACAAACCAGTTTATGAGTTTACAACTAACTTGTATAGACATAGTGACAAGGGTCATAAGGGCAGACAGAGTAGAATCTACTGTTTTAGGATTTAAGTTTGCATTTGCCAATATGAGTTAACAGTCGATCTGGCTCCATTATGTGTTGGTTATTGAATGGGCATACGACATGTTTGGCAGTTTAGGTGGCTACTACGAAGTAACATTAATTGCTTGAGTCTTACTTTACTGTTGGAAGTTTAACTTTTGGGCCTTGAGAGGGATGTGAGCTTGAAATACTTGTAAACGACTGATTTGTATTTTTTTTCTTGTTTGAGCTTTGCTGGCTGCTATTTTCAAAGAACTAAGATTGCGCCCATCCCCCTTGTGAAAAAGAAACAGTTTAATTATGATTACCTTGTTTATTCAACCAATTATTTTTCACTTTTTGTCTTGGCATTTAATTAGCAAGTCCAAATGATTGATTGCCATTCCAATAGTGATCTTCATTATAATTATCTGCGTTCCAATTATTCCACCTAGAATCATTAAAATTATTCTGATAGTAGCTATTTTAATGTACTGATTGATTTCCTTGATTTTTAGAGTATACTGGATTGAAGGAGGGTTGATGGTCGATGTTGTTGTACTGATTGGATCTATTGGATATGTTGCAGTGTTTGGCCGAATGGAATGATGAATTGTGGGAGTTGTTATTCATTTGATGGAATTGGTTGGTTGTAATTGTTTTGTAGGGATGTGCTTAAATAAATGGACAAATTGTTGTTGGGGCTTTGAGCATTCTGTTGAGAAACAGTCATTTGGTTAAGTTAATATCGATTTATGAAATAAATGTTGAAAGTTTAGCTAATTGATCTTTTTTATGTGAATTTATAAATTTTGATTACTTTTATTTTTGATTATTTGTTTGATTTACTTATTTATTTTAGCAATTGCATAGTTTAAATTAAAAGTAAAATATTATTTGTTGGAATAATTGAATTAAAAAATAGAATTAAACATTGTTTCTGCATTTCCAATATATTTTAATGTTCGATTATGAATCGTTTTAATCCCACCAAATAACAACAATTCTTATAATGATAGTGCTTTGATCTATACAACTAATTGAGTAATTAATTCGATCTTCATGTCTTCTGATTCAACTTTTCTTTCACAAAATTATCTAAATAAATAAAAAATGGGTATGAACCAATAGTTTCATTTGTAATATACTACTATTAGCCTTATACAATTTCTTCTAATGCTAAATAAACAATTCAAAGTTAGCCAAGGCATTATCCAGCATCCGGAAAGTAGATCTAATACTGTCAATACCAGTCTCAATATTCCAACTCGTGAATTTGTGTTAGATTGTACAAATCCTCTTCACTCAAAATTACCACCCTATGTGCCCTAAAGAGATAATTTTATGAAACCTTACATCACTGTGCTTTTCAGTAAAATCAATAACAATAACAAAGAGAATACTTACAAATATCCCTTTCACAACCCAGACTTCAAAATCAAGAAAAAAATGATTAAAAATATCAGTCAAGAAGAATTTAAAAACTTTCTCTCTACAAAAATATAGCAAGTCAATCGACGCATGCTAGGAAATTAGCCATCATAAATATAGCCAATGATAAAAGCTAGGAAGACCCATCGTCATTCTCATAAACCTCCAGATGAAAACTAACTCTTTTTGTAGAAAAAATATGTCTGTTTTGGAAAGATATCGTCAGTTTCGAGAGTGCGTACTAAAAAATTGGCTTTTTCCCCATGATTTAAAAATATAGTGAAATTAAGACAAATCCTATCACTACTGACCGTCTTCTTGTTTCAAGTTTTACAGCTGAGTTTTAATTGAATTACTTCTTTGCGATATTGTTAAAGTTATTTACGAAGTTTACCATTTTCCTCTTTAACCTTCTCGAGCTCGGCTTTCAGCTTGACTGTGTCGACTTAAACTGGGGCTCCCAAATTCTTTTTGAGATATTCGATTGAATTTTGTGGTTTATCACTCTCTTCATAGAGTCCGACGAGGGCTCTGGTGAGGTGATCAATGACTCCAGTTTTTTCTAGATATTTTCTAAACTCTTCTTTTTTGGATTAGGTTGTCTGTATAGGCGGGTAGTTACCTGGTAGCTCATCGTAAATATAACTTAAATTATTAGATGGAATACTCTTCTCAATAATTTTTTATTAGTAAATGCCAAGGTCCAAAGCCGTAGCCAAAAAAGCTTCTGAAAAGCCCTCAAAAAAAAATCTACACTCACAGAAAATAGCAAGAAAAACCGCTCCAGTGTCTACAGGAGTGAAAAAGTATCGCTTCCGCCCTGGAACAGTTGCTCTTAGAGAGATCAAGCGTTATCAGAAATCAACTGATCTACTCATCCAAAAGGCTCCCTTCCAACGCAAAGGTACTAATGACATTATTCAGTCAGAAAAGTTTTAAATAGTCTTCTTGTTGTTAATGAAAAGGATCAAAAAGACGCTCTCAGAGTTTATAGATTCCAGGCATCAGCTCTACTCGCTCTCCAGGAAGCATGCGAATCAGCAATAGTAAATTTGTTTGAGGATGCTAATCTCTGCACAGGCCATGCTAAAAGAGTGACCCTCATGCCTCAGGATATTTTACTTGCGAGAAGAATCCGTGGAGATAAATATTGATCCAAACCCTCTTTATTTTCGAAAATAAAAAAATATTTTTATCAACGGAATTCTCCTCTAAAGAATTGGTTTAATATTCCAGAGGTATCTCCTATACTCCCAGTATTGCTTTTATTCAACGAGCTGATATTGTAGTTGACTTATTGCATAATTGGTTTATACTATTATTTTTATCTGATGAATTTGGATTTATTATCTGATCTATTTACTTATTGATGTTGTAATTTTGGTTGTTTTTGATGTTTGGATTGTTGTTTGGTCGTATGATCTACGATTTCGAATGCGTCTGAGTTGGACATATTTGTGTTTGATGATTATTCTAGGAGAACATTCAACTAATTTGATCTATTTCCTCCTTTATATTGACCCATATTCCTTTTTATGTTGCTTTAATGCATAAATTGTTATAAAACAGGAGTGTCTATTGGGTAATTGCGTGAGACTTGTATATTTCTAGATGACATTATGCTATTTGGAATACGGGATTTGAAAATATGACTGTCCTAAATTATTGATTCATCTAATTATCGTTCTTACTGAATACTTGGATAAGGCTGTGAATGTTTTAATCGTTTTATTGATTTTTTCAAGTATTTATCATCAAATACTTCAAGTCTTTGATGTTCTTATGCGATCATTTCCTGTTCTCTCTCAGAATAGAGCCCCTTCTTTTGTTTATGATCTGCTTTATGCTTATTTGGTCTTTACTTTTCAGACTCATTTTAAAAAGAATTTGGATGGATGTAGTTGATAAAATTCAATTTGTTGGTATTGACCAAAAGATCGTTGCGACTGAGATAAGTTTTGGTATAATTATCATGCAGTTGTTTGATTTCCCGACTTGTTTTCAAATGTAGAGCTGATTCTGTCTTTGGCTGTACATATTTGTTTGATCTGTTCGGAGAGAAGAGCATATTGATATATTTTTATTGGTTGAGGTTGGATTACTGTGTTAGTAGGAAGGATAATATAAATTTAATTTAGGCTTATTCGACATCGAATGTACTGTTGATTTGTATGAATTAAAAAATGGCTTTGAGGGGAGTAACTCTTTAGTTTAATCCTAAAATTTACGCAATTTCCAAACTATTCAGCATATACTAATCCATCAAAGTCGTTTTTAGTTATTAATGCTCAGCAATGCAGATACAATTCAACAAAAACAGTTCGTTAAGCAGCAATAATACAGTTTCTTGCATTTGATGAAGTTTTTATTTATTTTATATTTGTGAAATGTTTTCCCTCTTCGATATTGTATCTCTCAGCAATAGATCTCTTGCAAGTTCATGATTAAAGAAAGGTTTAAGAAATCCCAAATACCCCAGATATGTCATTTTGGCTGTGCTGTTGTGGTTATCGTTGTTTTTGTCCAAAAGTAAAAGAATATCTCGGTCTCGGATGTTGTCGTTACTTAAAAAAGAACGTATATCCTTGTTTATAAAGTAAGTACGTATAGATCGAGATAACCTTTGTTGGTGAGATCAAGTGCATCAAATATATTTTCAGGTGAGAATTAAACAGCTGAAAATCCACATAATTTTTCTTTTAGTTTTTCAATCTGAGTTAAAAGTGAGATACTTTATTAGAGAGAGTGATCACAATGGTAAGAATGGCTGCTATCTTTTAATTCCGTTCGCTTAGCTAATTATTTTTGTTATCTTTCCCCTTATTACTATCCATTAGCAATATTATTATCGATTTTACAACCGTTAGTAAGTTCCATCATTCATCAGCTACTATTAAAAGATAAAACATGCGAATGCTGGTAATTCTCTGTGATATCAATATAGTATTACATTAGATTGCTCTATCATATATAAGCGAGGGGTTGGGGTTGGGGTTGGGGTTGGGGTTGGGGTTGGGGTTGGGG
>DYPS01000222.1 GCA_020719775.1 Desulfosporosinus sp.
CCTAGACCCTGATGGTAGAAGGCCGCTTTCAGCAGAAGAAAGACAATATGTTTATCATATTCTTGGTGATATTGGACTTCGAGCAATTAATGGGGACCAAATTTTTGATTTGGGACCAGGAGCCCCTAGAGCTGGTTCAACTAATTTCCTTTACAGTGGGCAAATATGGTTAAATTCACGAGAATTTCAGAATCCCTTAAGAGATAGACATTCTAAGAATACATTTATTCATGAAGTTTGGCATCAGGTTCAATATTTGCTTAACCCTTCGGGACTATTGCCAGGTTCATTAGTTGATTGGAGTGCCTTTGACCAACTAATTACAGAACAGCAAAAAAATAATAAAGGTATAAACGTTTACGGACCAGGTGATTATCGGGAGGAAAGTACAGATCTTTCGAGGTATCGTTCCATTTATGATATGCCCTATCTTGAAAATGCTGGAAAAATGGTCGGCGACTTTGCCGGCTTATATGAGTATGCACGATCAAATGGGCGCATGAGCGAAAAAGAAAATACAGCTCTTAAAAATATGGCAAGGATTTTATACAATTCAGGTATTAGGTCGGAGGCGCTCAAATGGGTTCAAGAAAACATAGAATAGGTATTGTTCTCCTATTTACATTATTATTTTTCACTTGCACAAATGAGAATGAAATTTATAAACAAATAATTATTGATTGTCATATTGAAAGTAATTCTCTAGTAATAAAATTTGGAGATTCAAATAATTTCCTTAACGCAATAAATTCGGTAGATTTCGATTTACCACAAGAATTTCAGGATTTTATTATTAATAAATCTAAAATAAAAATTGAAAATAGTACTGATCTTATCATTATATATATCGATGATTTTATCAATGAAATGAATATTTCGGGATTTATTTTTAATGAAAGATTTGATGCTGTTTTATATTTTCCTGGTGGATATTTTAAAAGTACGATATTCTTTGGTAATCCAACTCTAATACCTATTAATGAGCGTGTCGGAAGAGATTCGTTATTTTTACCCCAAGCTCGATTAATTTCACTCTCTGAAAGCTTAAATTATTACGATT
>DYPS01000032.1 GCA_020719775.1 Desulfosporosinus sp.
ACTCAACATTCTTAATCTTTGATTTGATATAATCGCGACCATGATAATAAACCTATTTAAAAAGATTACAAATATTCCAAGATGTAGTGGAATGCATCAGCCATTTATAAATTTTATGGTTGATTTTGCAAAAGCTCACAACTATCAATGCAAAATTGACGAGGCTAAAAATATCCTTTGTTATAAAAAAGATCTAGCCCCACAAATCTGTTTGCAATCACATTATGATATGGTTTGCTTAGAAAACGGAAAGATTCCAACTATTATAGAAAAAGATGGATATCTGAGTGCGCTTGATTCAACCCTTGGTGCTGATAATGGAATTGGCTGTGCTTATATGTTGGCACTTATGAGTGAAGGTGAAAATTGTGAATTTTTATTTACAAGTGATGAAGAGATTGGACTTATTGGGGCAAATAATTTACAACTTCCCCTTGTTTCAAAATATATGCTAAACCTTGATAGCGAAGAGGAAAAGAGAATTTGTATCGGTTGTGCTGGCGGGGTTGATATTTTTGGAACTTTTACAAATACTAAAATCGTACAAAATGATAAAAACAAAACACTTTATAAAATTTCCATAGACAATCTTCAAGGTGGGCATAGTGGAGTTGATATTGATAAAGATATCCCAAATGCCATCAAACTTATAGCCAAAACAATCCAAGAATGTGATGGGGATTTATTAGATATCAATGGTGGAGAGAGAATCAACTCTATACCTAAACAATGTAACGCAATCATCGCTACAAATAGTGAGCCAAAAATATCTCATGCAAATATGAAAATTGAAAAAATAGATACAAAAAGTGAGTACTATACAAAATTTAATAGTAGTGTTATTGAGTTTCTTGCTCTTTTTCAAAATGGTGTAAGAGAATTTGACAACCAACTCCATATCCCAAAAACTTCTATTAATCTATCAATTATAGAAACTACAGTTGATGGGCTCAAAATATCTTTAAGTGCTAGGAGCATGGACAATGACGAACTCAATAAAATCAAAGTTTTTACACAACAAGAGCTAAAAAGCTTCAAGTTTGAAGTCTCTACCAATGGAAAATATCCAGCTTGGAAACCAGAAATTAACAATTTTTCAGATACAGTTTTAAACATTTACAGAAAATACACTTCTGATGCTTCTTTTGAAGCTGTTCATGCTGGACTTGAATGTGCAATTTTTAAAGAAAAAAATCCGCAAATACTTATAACATCTATAGGTCCAAATATCACTTTTCCACATGGGCATAGAGAAAAATGTGAAATTGCCTCTGCATATAGAGTCTATCAAGTATTGCAAGAGATTGTACAAACAATAAATAAATAACTAAAAAAAGGAAATACAATAAATGGATTATTTAAAAATCATCGGAAAACAAAATCTACAAGGGAGTATTGAAATAACAGGAGCTAAAAATGCTGCTCTTCCGTTATTAGCTGCGACTATCTTAGCTTCAAACGATGTAGTTATCACAAACCTACCAAATGTAGTTGACATTAAAACACTTCTTAAACTTCTAGGTATGCTTGGAGCAACATTTGAACATAATACAAATGATATCACTATTAATACAAGTAAATTAAATAAAACTCAAGCAACCTATGATATCGTAAAAACTATGAGGGCTTCTATTTTAGTATTAGGTCCACTTCTTGCTAGATTTGGTCATTGTGAAGTTTCTCTTCCAGGTGGTTGTGCGATTGGTCAAAGACCAGTTGATTTACATCTTAAAGCTCTTGAACATATGGGTGCAGTGATCGAAATCAAAAATGGTTATATTTCAGCAACTGCTCCAGATGGTTTAAAAGGTGCAACTATCGTATTTGATAAAATAACAGTAACAGGTACAGAAAATATTGTTATGGCTGCAGCTTTAGCAAAAGGGAATACAACAATTATAAATGCGGCTAAAGAACCTGAAGTTGTTCAACTTTGTGAAGTTTTAAGAGATGCTGGTGTATCTATAAATGGTATCGGAACAAATACTTTAGAAATAGTTGGAAGTGATAGAAAACTTCTACTATTTAAACCTTTTAGAATTATTCCTGACAGAATTGAAGCTGGTACATACTTATGTGCAGGTGCTATCACAAATCAAGTTTTAAAAGTTACAAATGTTATCCATAAACATCTTGAAGCAATGCTAATTAAATTTGAAGATATGGGATTCAAACTTTTAAGAGAAGAAGATGCTGTTACTATTTTTCCAGCTGATAAAATCAAATCAATTAATATCACAACAACCGAGTATCCTGGTTTTCCAACTGATATGCAAGCACAATTTATGGCACTTTGTACTATGGCAGAAGGTGTTAGTATAATTGATGAGAAATTATTTGAAAATAGATTTATGCATGTTAGTGAACTTCTAAGAATGGGTGCGAATATAAGTCTTAATGGAACTGTTGCTACAATTATAGGGACTCCAAATAAGCTTTTTGGTACAGATGTAATGGCGACAGATTTAAGAGCAAGTAGTGCTTTAGTTTTAGCTGCACTTGTAGCTGAAGGGGAAACAACGGTTCATAGAATTTATCACCTTGATAGAGGATATGATAGATTAGAAGAAAAACTTACAAATCTTGGTGCAAAAATAACAAGAGGAAAAGAATAATCAATCTTCCAACTAGAGAGAAATTTCTTTCTAGTTACTTTCTAAACTCAAAACTGCATCAATCATAACATCAAAAACTTTAACGATTTCATCATTTTTAATAACATACGGTGGCATAAAATAAACAACATTTCCAAGAGGACGAATCAAAACACCATGCTTTAAAGCAAATTCATAAATCTTTAATCCAATTCTATCTTCACTTTTGTAGCCAATAATATCAAATGCAAAGATCATCCCTTGCTGTCTAATATTTGCCACAGATGAGATATTTGTAAGTCTTAATGATTGTTCTCTTATAAGCTCTATTGTATCTTGATTTTTTTGCAAAATATTTTCATTTTCCAAAAATTCCAATCCAGCTATAGCGGCTGTTACAGATAGTGGATTTCCAGTATAGCTATGTGAATGTAAAAATGATTTTACACCTTTTGTATCATACTCACAGTAAAACATATCATATATTTTATTTGTCAACATCACAACACTAAGTGGTAAATAACCAGCTGTAAGACCCTTACTAAGAACCATAAAATCAGGTGTAATTCCTGCTAACTCGCAAGCAAATAATTTACCAGTTCTACCAAATCCAACTGCAACTTCATCAGCTATCAATAATACATCATATTTGTCACAAAGTTTTCTAAGTCCAAATAGATATGATGGATGGTACATATTCATATTTCCAGCACATTGTACAAGCGGCTCAACGATCACTGAAACAATATTCTTATGATTTAGTTTTAAGAGATTTTCCATATCATCAAGGGCAAAATTAGCTTCTTCTATTGTTTGATTTTTTGGTGATTTCCCTTGAAGTGTTTTTATTAAAATTGGATTATAGATATCTTTATAAAGTCCCATATCACTTACACTAAGTGCTCCTATAGTCTCTCCATGATATGAACCACTGAGCGATACAAAATATTCCCTCTGCTCGCCTTTATTTGCATAATAATGAAAAGCCATTTTAAGTGCTACTTCAATCCCACTGCTTCCATTATCTGCAAAAAAAACTTTATCTAAACCTTTTGGTGTTAACTCGACTAATTTCTTTGATAATTTGATAGCTGGCTCATGTGTAAATCCTGCAAGCAACACATGCTCTAAGGTGTCAAGTTGAGATTTTATTTTTTCATTAATGTATTTATTACTATGCCCCAGAGTATTTACCCACCAAGAACTTATAGCATCAATGTATTTATTACCATCAAAATCTTCAAGTATTACACCACAACCACTTTTAATTGGGATTAGAGGTAATCTTTCATGATCTTTCATCTGAGTACAAGGATGAAAAATATATTTTAAATCTTCCTCTTTTAACTCTTTATTGCCCACAAGGTCTCCTTAATTTGTATTGTTACATATTTAAGAAATATTTAATATCAAATATTGTTATGATATAAAAATACTTAATAGAATATACAAAATGTATATATCATAACATAATGTATATGCTATATAGATGATTAATAATTATCTACTCCACTCTTTTTTAGCTCTGTCGCTTTCTCTTTTTAAATCTTTCTCTTTTAAAGCATCTCGTTTATCATGTAACTTTTTTCCAGCGCCTATTCCAATATTTAACTTTATAAAATTTTTCTCATCAAAATAGAGCTTCGTAACAACTATTGTATATCCTTCTTTAGTTACTTTTTGAAAAAATTTATTGATTTGTTTTCTGTGAATCAAAAGCTTTCTTGGGCGACTTTCGTCAGGGCGATAAGAAATATGTGCAGTATCAAGATGTGAGATATGCATATTTAAAACAAATATCTCATTCTTAATAATTCGTACAAAAGTATCTCTTAAATTTATCCGACCAGCCCTAACAGACTTCACTTCACTTCCTTCTAGAATTATTCCAGCTTCAATAACATCACTTACTTCATAATCGTGAAATACTTTTCTATTTACAAATTCTCTTTGATTATTTTCTTTTTTCTTTGCCATTCTTATCCTATGCACTTTAATCTAAAAAAACTACTACCGCTACCACTAAAAAACCACCCATCTTTAGCATAATCTTTTAGCTCAAATACTTCATTCACTGCAGGAAGATAGAGATCATTAGCATCTTCTCTCGATATATTTCTAATAATATCACAGCTTTTCATCTCAAGAAGTTTCATTTTCATTTCATCTGTTATTTCTTTATAAAATTGTTCCCTAAATAGTTTAAAAATAGCTCCAGTATGGCATTCTATTTTTGGTGTAATAGTCTCTATATTTAATAACTCCTCGTCAAATCTTTCTACAATTTCACCGATACCTGTCACATTTGCACTATCATACTCATAAATAAAAAAAGGGATATCTGCCCCTATGTTTGCTCCTAGATTTGCCATCTCACTCTTATGAAACCCTAAATTACAAACCTCATTTACCATCAATATAAAAGTAGCACAGTTTGAACTTCCACCACCAAGTCCTGCGAACTCTGGGATATTTTTTTCTACTACAACTTTATGATTACAAAAAAACTCTTCCACTTTCCATGACAATTCACATAACTTTGTATAAGCTTTATAGATAGTATTTTGTTTAGTATCACAACCAAAATTACCTTCTAAAGTAAACTTCTTAAAATTTCCCTCTTCAAAAGAAACAACATCATAAAGATTCTGTACTCTTGCAAATCTTGAAACCAATTCGTGATATTCACCCCTTTTCCCAGCAATTTTAAGAAAAATATTTACTTTTGCATATGATTTTCTAGTCATCCCCTACTCCATGTTAGCTGTAAAATAAACTCGATTTAAAATATATTTTGGTTCACCATCTTTTATCTCTATAATCGAAAAAAAATCATCAAATACAATTAGATATTCTCCATCATCTTGCATTTGAAAATACTCTAAGTTAAGCCGCTTACCAAGGATGAACCACTCTTTACTTCCAGTGTAGTTATTTATAGGAGGATTAAGATATAACAATGGATTTAATGCAATCTCATCTTCAAATTTAAAGTCACCTTCGTTTAATCTTTCAAGATAAGATAAAGTTCCCTCTCTTCTAATTCTATTCAAAAATATCTGTGCAATACTTCGTATATAACTTCCCTCGCTAACAGTGATATCAAAGCTTATAAATGGGTGGTTATAATTGATAAATTTCACATCATAAACTTGTGAAGTTATCTTTTTCATCTCAAAGTCTATCCCATCTCTTACCATCTCGTAAGCTCTTTTCCCATCAATATTTTTTGCGCTATATTTTGGAGGGAGATATGTAAGAGAGCCTATCAAATTTTGAAGTTCTTGTTCTATCATATTTCGATCTAAAATTATTGAATCAATCTCAACTTTTTCAATATTTTCAAGATCAAAACTAGGACTAATTACATCAAACCAAATTGTTGTTCTATATGTTTTTGGAACTTTTTTTAAAAATCTAAAAAGTTGTGGATATTTACCAAAAGCAACAATTAAGCATCCACAAGCAAATGGATCAAGAGTACCACTAAATCCAGCTACTTTTTCTTTATATTTTCGCTTTATTCTACTAAGAAAAAAGTTACTACTAATGTTAATTGGTTTTTTTACTACAAAAAGCCTATTCAATTAAATTTTCTCCACAAAAGATGCGAGTATGTCCCTTTTTGTTCCACCAAAATTAATATGAAGTTTAATATCTTTACCCGCTTTTTGTACTCCAAGGATGCGTCCCATCCCAAAGATTTTATGTTTTACAATATCATCTTTTTTAAAAGCACTTGTTTTTTCAATACTAAAACTACCTTCAATAAGTCCAGCTTCACTTAAAAATCTACTTCTCACTAATTGTGTTCGTCGTCCTTTATAAAATCTACTATGCACGGAACTTAAAGTGAGCCTATCTTTAGCTCTAGTAAAAGCAACATAACCAAGTCTTCTTTCCTCTTCAAGATCATTTCCTTCAGCAACAAGAGGAAAGAAACCCTCTTCCATACCAATTACAAATACATATTGATACTCAAGCCCTTTTGAAGCATGTATGCTCATCATAGAAATAGCATCTTCTTCTATTGCATCTTGATCACTTTTAAGTGAAATTTCATTTAAGAAATCTTCTAAGTTCATATCAATATTTTGAATGAAAAAATCTCTTAAATATCCATAAAATTCATCAATATTAGCTATCCTATCAGCGCTATCTGGTTGATTTTGATAGAATTCTTTAAAATCAAACACTTCATCAAAGAAATCTATAAATCTCATTTTAGAATTTTCTAATATCTCCTGAAGATCTTTAATGGATGCCATAAAAACTTTTAAAGTCATTGCATTCTTTTTTCCCACAAAATTTGCTAGTTCTTTTGTTTCATGCTCTTCAATAAAATTAAAAATAGATTTTTTAAGATTAATTGCTTCCACTTCAAGTTTATCAATTGTTGTAGGACCTATCCCTCTTTTTGGTTTATTTATGATTCTTTTTAGGGAAAAATTATCATTTTTATTAGTAATAACTCTAAAATATGCAATTAAATCTTTAATTTCCATTCGTTCATAAAATTTCATTCCACCAACTAATTTATAGTTGATTCTAGCACGATTAAATCCTTCTTCCAAGGCACGACTTAAAGCATTAACTCTATAAAGTATTGCTATTTCACCAGCATGAACCCCATTCATTAGAAGCTTTTTAACATCTTCTGCTATTTTTCTTGTTTCATCATTTTCATCATTTGATTCATATAATTTAACAGCTTCCCCTTTTCCTCTTACTGATCGAAGTTCTTTACCTAATCTATCCCTATTATGATCTATTAAATTATTTGCATGCTCTAAAATTTCAGAAGTTGAACGATAATTTTCTTCTAATTTAATGGTCATTGCTCCTTCAAAAGTTTCAGAAAAATTGAGAATATTTTTAATATTAGCACCTCTCCAACCATAAATAGATTGATCATCATCTCCAACTACACACAAATTATTATGAACTGTACACAATTTTTTAAGTAGCTTATATTGAAGTTCATTCGTATCTTGATATTCATCAACCATAATATATTGATATCTTTTACTTGTTTCAATAGCTATATCTTTGTGTTCATCCAAAATTTTATACGTTAACAATAATAAATCATCAAAATCAACCAGATTATTTTTAAGAAGATAAGCTTCGTATTGATCATAAACCTGCGCTATTTTTGCATAAAGCTTATCCTCTGAAATTTGTTTTACCTCAGCAGATGTCATCATAAGATTTTTAAATTTTGAAATTTCACTTGAAAGGATCGAAGTTGTTACCTCTTTATCTATCATTTTCAATATCTTTTTTCTATCATCATTATCAATAATTACAAAATTATTTTTTCTTCCAAGTTTATTAATATGAAATTTTAAAAACAATAACCCAAATTTATGAAAAGTACAAAGAAGTGGTGGATATTTAATCTCATCAATTAGATTATATGCTCTATTTCTCATCTCTGTTGCTGCTTTATTTGTAAATGTTAAAGTTAAAATTGAAGCAGGATCAATACCCAAGGAGATAAGATATGCTAATCTTGTGGTTATTGTTTTTGTTTTCCCACTTCCTGCTCCTGCAAGTATTAAAAGTGGTCCATCAACATGAACTGCTGCCATTCTTTGAGAAGCATTTAAAGTTAAAAGCATAGTTCTTCCTTAGAAATTTATTTAATTTATATTAACTATTTATTATAACGGAAATGTGATAAATTTATAGTTTGATAGTTCTTTAAATCAATTTTATATAAATATATGTTATGATTATAATCATTTTTAATAAAAGGTTATATTTATGTTATCGGATTTTGCAAAACTTAATACATTTTTAATAGTAGTCAAAGAAAAGTCTTTTTCAAAAGCATCAGTAAAATTAGGAATTTCACAGCCAGCTGTCACCCAACAAATGAAGTTTATTGAAGACTATTTAGATACAAAAATTTTAGATAGAAAAAAAAATGGGATTAAGCTCACTAAAGAAGGGGAGAAACTCTTTTTAATAGCTCAAAAACTCCAAAAAGCAATTGTTGCTGCAGAACAACAACTCTTTACCATTATCGATAAAAAAATCAATTTCATTTTTGGAGCATCAAAAGTTATTGGTGATTATATCCTTCCAACTGTTTTAAATGACATTAAACAAGTCATTAACAACGAGGTATCAATTAATGTTGATTTTAGTTCTGGATGTCTCGATTCGTTACTTGATAAAAAAGTAGATATGGCACTTATTGAATCTCCCATTTTTCGAGATGGTATCATCTATCGAGAATGGTTAGAAGATGAAATTGTAATATTTTCCAATCAACCTCTTCCAAAAAGAATAAAAAATGAAGATTTACAATCTTATAAATGGGTTTGTAGGGACTCTGAAAGTCATACAAGAAGACTTTTTAAAGAATATCTTGATATAGCAGGATTTCAAGATTGTGATACTTTTAATATAGTAACAGAATCATCATCTCTAACTGCTATTATACAAACCGTTCTACACTCTTCAAGCATAGATTCTCCAACAGTTTCAATAGCTTCTTATAGAGCTTTAAAAGAATACGAAGATGATGGAAAACTTTTTATTACAAGACTACCAAGACTTCATATAAAAAGAATACTTTATATTGCATATCTTAAAGATAGAAAGCATGATGCTTTCATCGATACTGTTTTAAATTTTTTACTAACTGTCAAATAAAACTGTTTATTTAGGCAATAAAAAATAGTAGGAGATTTTTCCTACTATTTTTTATATCACCGAAAAAGATTATAAAAATTTTATAATTTCTTCCTCTAGATCTTCTATATTTATCTCACAAGTATGTTGTATCTCTTTATCAAATAATCCAACAATCATACTAGGAACTTTGACATTATAATCATTGCTTATTTTTTCCAAAGCCTCTTTGTCGCTATACTTAACATCATCTTCTCTTAGTGCATTTAAAACAGATGGTGAGAATTTTGTCCATTCAGCTGTACTATAGAGTACATTTTTAAGAGGTTTTTCCATCAAAGTTTCATATGCCTTAATACAAGTTGCCGTATGTGGATCCATCAAATAACCATCTTCAAGATATGTTTTGATAGTTTGTAAGCCATAACTATCATCACTAAACGTTGCACTAAATTCACTTTGCAATTGAGCTTTTTCATCTTGTGTTAAAATAAAACAATTTTGAGTATTCAAATCTTCCATAAGCTCTTTTGTTCGCTCACTTCCGAACATATCGTACATAATTCTCTCAATATTTGATGATTTTAAAATATCCATGGCAGGTGATTTTGTCAAAACCAATTTTTTATCGTTTAAGTCATACACACCCTCATTTATCCAAGATGTTAAAACATTGTTTGCATTTGAAGTGATAAGGATTTTTTCAATTGGAAGTCCCATTTTTTTCGCATAATACCCACCAAGTGCATTTCCAAAATTTCCAGATGGAACTGTAAGATAAATCTTCTCACCAAGTTCGATCTCACCTTGTCTTAGAAGTTCAAGATATGACCAAAAATGATAGACGATTTGAAATATAATTCTTCCAAAATTTACACTATTTGCTGCGCTTAATTTTGTATGTTTTTCTAATAATGTAGCTTTAAAAGTATCACTTGCAAGTAATCCTTTAAGTGCATTTTGAGCATCATCAAAATCTCCATTTATACCGATAACTTTTAGATTTTCTCCATCTTCTGTTACCATTTGCAGTCTTTGAACATCGCTTGTTCCACCAACAGGATACAAACAAGCAACTTTTATCCCCTCTTTATTTTTAAAAGTATTTAAAGCAGCTGGTCCCGTATCTCCTGAGGTCGCAGCTAAAATAAGATAATTCTCCCCTCTTTTTTTAGCAATCGCACTTAAAACTGAACCAAATGGTTGGAGTGCCATATCTTTAAAAGCACGTGTAGGTCCATGGTATTGTTCATTTACAAAAAGATTATCTTTTACTTTTACAACTGGTGATGGATTGCTTGGATTATCAAAAGCATCGTAAAGATTAAGAGCTGTTTCTAAATCTTCATCTTCAATATCAACTTTAAACGATTTTAAAATTAAAAAAGCTAGCTCTTTGTAGCTTAATGTTGTACATTCTTGTATAAAATCAGCGCTAAAGTACGGTAACTCTTTTGGAATATACAATCCACCAAATGAAGCACTTGGATTTAAAATTGCATAAGAAAACTCCACCTCTTGTGGTTTAATTGTATCATTTCCTCTTGTTTCTATAAAACTCATAAGTATTTCCCTCTTATTTAAAATTGTCGCGATTATACCATATCTTAAGTTTGATATAAATAAGCTAGATTTGATATAATCCCTTTATGAAAATAATAGACTTTAAAAAATATACCTCGATTCATATCGGTGGCAAACATGATGTAGCAGTGATAAATGGGATAGGAAATTATCCAAATCTTCAAATTATAGGAGCAGGGAACAATCTTCTCCTTTCAAACAATCCTCCAAAAATGGCTATTTTAGGTGACGAATTTGATTATATTATCCAAAAGGGGGATAAGCTTATTGTTGGTGGAGCAACTTCAAGTGGTAAAATGCTCACTTACTGTAGAAAAAATGATATTGGAAATTTTGAATTCCTAGGAAAGCTTCCTGGTCTTATTGGTGGATTAGTCAAAATGAATGCGGGTCTTAAGGAGTGGGAAATGATGAACTATCTTCACTCTATCAAAACTGGTGATGGGGAAATTTTAAAAGAAGATATCAATTTTACCTACAGACACACTGAAATCAAAGGGATTGTATTTGAAGCCACTTTCAATATTACCAAAGGTTTTAGCAAAGAGAAAATGGAGATCTTTATAAAAATGAGGGACAATCAACCAAATCTTCCAAGTGCAGGAAGTTGCTTTAAAAATCCAAAAGAGCATAGTGCTGGATATTTGATAGAAAAAGTTGGTCTTAAGGGATATAACATTGGAGGAATGGCTTTTAGCTCAATGCATGCAAATTTTCTTGTAAATATGGGAAATGGAACTTATGATGAAGCTGTCAAGCTTATTAATTTAGCAAAAGAGAAAGTTCTCAAAGAGTTTAATATCAAATTAGAAACTGAAATAGTTATCTTATGAGACAAAAGAGAGGTTTTCTGCTCCTCTCTGTTATCATCTTGGTGGTAACATTTTCTTATCTTTCTATCTCAATTATCCAAAATCAAACCTTCTCTTCACAAATAGATAAGCTTAAATATTTAGAAATTCAAGAAAAAATTCATTTTGATAATATAAAACGATATATCGATAAAACCAATACTGAATCATTGATATTAGCTTATAAACTGAATGATACACGATTTGATTTGATAATCAAAAGTGAACATTCAGAAGATCTAAATAATTCAAAAATTACTTATCACATCACAATACAATCAAAAGATGAACATGTTACCTTTTATCAAACGATCATAAAATAATTTTTATGATTTTCATAGCCAAAGTAAGTGCTTTTGTTCGATGAGATATTTGCTTTTTGATAGCAGGGTCTAAAGTACCCAAAGTTTCACAAAATCCTTCAGGGATAAAAAGTGGATCGTATCCAAAACCACCATCTCCAATACTTTTGTCAATCATATCTCCATACAACCAACCATGAGTTGTATGGATATTATCTTTATAAGCAATAGCGATACAAGCGGTATAAAAAGCTGGAGTAATTTCTAGATTTTTACTTTTGAGCTTCATGATTAATTTTTCATTATTTTCTTTATCACTCGCTCCAACTCCAGCATACCTAGCACTATAGATATTTGGTTCATTATTTAAAGCAGGAACGCTGAGTCCACTATCATCTGCTATTACTAAACAATCAGACTCTTGAAGTTTTACCATATCATAGATAGTTTTTGCTTTTTTAATAGCATTTTCTTTAAAACTATCCCCATCTTCTTCCACTTCAAAATCTCCCAAAATCTCTTTAGAAGTAAGTATCTCAAAATTAGGAAGAAGAGCTTTGAGCTCTTTTATTTTTCCTTGATTTGTAGAAGCTAAGATAATTTTCATTTGATTATTCTGTAGTGTTTTCTTCTTCCACTGGAACTGCTGATGCTTGTTGTTGCTGAGCATTAAACATCTCAGAGATAATCTGAGTTAAAGCAATAAGTCCCATATGATATCCAAATGGTCCAAAACCTGTAACCACACCAGTACTTGCACTTGCTGTAATTGATTTTTGTCTAAATTCTTCTCTATGATAAATATTTGAAATATGCACTTCAACTGTTGGAAGAGATACTGCTTTAAGCGCATCTGCAATAGCGATACTTGTATGAGTATAAGCAGCTGGATTGATTAAAATTCCATGAACTGTTCCCATGCATTCTTGAATTCTATCGATGATTTCACCCTCTAAATTTGATTGAAAAAATTCTAATTCAATCCCATTTTGATCTGCACTTCCTTTAAGTTGTGCATGGATTTGATCTAAAGTCATAGATCCATAAATATGTTTTTCTCTCATCCCTAACATATTCAAGTTCGGTCCTTGTATTACTGCTATTTTCATAAGCTTCCTTTGTTTAATAATTTTTAATTGGTTATAATACCCAAAAATTGATAAATGTAGGATAGAGATGAACTTTTTAAGTAGTGATTGGATTGTAACTTGTGATGATAATTTTACAATTATAAAAGATGGTGCTATAGTTTTTGATGAAAAAATAATCGAAATAAATACCAAAGAAATCATTGAAAAAAAATATCCAAATTCGCTTTTTGAATATCAAGGAAATGGTAGTGTAATAATGCCAGGACTTATCAATAGCCATGTCCATTTGGAATTTAGTGCAAATAAAATGTCCCTTAAATACGGCAATTTTATCTCATGGCTTTTTTCTGTTATCGAAAAAAGAGATGAATTAATTGAACAAGCAACAACTCAACTTATCAAAGAAGAATTACAAAAAATGATAGCTTCTGGAACAACTACCGTTGGAGCGATTAGTTCCTACAGTCTTGATATGGAAGGATGTTTACAAAGCAAAATGAATATCGTCTATTTTACAGAAGTATTGGGAAGTAAAGCTGATATGATTGATACACTTTTTAGTGATTTCAAACAAAGATTATATCTTGCGCAAAAAAACAAATCTGATCGATTTATTCCAGCTATTGCCATCCATGCACCTTATTCTACCCATCCATTTTTAATTAGAGAAGTGTTAAAAATTGCAAAAGAGGAAAAGTTAGCAGTAAGTACCCATTTTATGGAAAGTGGTGCTGAAAATGATTGGCTAAACTATTCTATTGGGGAATTTGAAAAGTTTTTTAAAGATATGTTAAAACAACATAAATCTCTCCAAACTCCAAATGAATTTTTAAATGCTTTCAAAGGGATAGAACACCTTAGTTTTACCCATTGTGTTGAAGCAAATAAAGAAGAATTAGAACAAATAAAAAAACTCAAAGCTTCAATCATTCATTGTCCAAACTCAAATAGACTTTTAAATAATACAGTACTAAATCTTAGCTATTTAAATAATATACCCCTTGCTTTGGGTACAGATGGATTAAGTTCAAACTATACTTTAGATATGTTTCTTGAGATGAGAAATGCATTTTTTATCCATGCAAATTTTACACCAAATGAGTTAGCAAAAAAACTAATACTTGCAGCTACTATAAATGGTGCAAAAACCTTAAATTTACCGAATAAAGGTTCTCTTGAAGTTGAAAAAGATAGTGATTTGATAACATTTCAAATACCTGAAGTTGTCGATGAAGATGATCTAAGTGTAGCGATTATTTTACATAAAACATACATAAATAAAACATACATAAAGGGAAAAAATGAACTTTCTTAAAAGCTTACTTACAATTATAACTGCACCAATTGAATTTATTCAAAATCACTTTAAAGCAACTGTGCTTATTTTAATCGTATTTTTCATTTATCAAACTTCAAATCCAGAAGATCTAATCACTCCAAATTTAAAAACCATTTACTTAGAAGGAGTTATTTCAGATGCCAATCTTATTCTTGAAGAGATAGAAACAGCTAAAACGGATGAAAATATCAAAGGAATTCTTTTAAATATAAACTCTCCAGGTGGTGGAGTAGCTCCTTCTGTTGAAATTGCTTATGCAATAAAAGAACTCAATAAAGTAAAACCTGTAGTTGCCTATGCAAGTGGAACAATGGCTAGTGGAAGCTACTATTCTTCCATCTGGGCCTCAAAAATTATAGCAAACCCAGGAAGTATGATAGGAAGTATTGGTGTGATCATGCAAAGTGTTGATGCCAGTGAACTTATGAGCAAACTAGGTGTCAAAACTCAAACTGTAAAAATAGGAACATATAAAGAAGTAGGAACACCAACTCGACAATGGACAAAAGAGGAAAAAGCTGAACTTGATAAAGTAATAAAAAATACTTACGAGATGTTTGTAGCTGATGTAGCAAATGCAAGAAAGTTAAAAATTGAAGATAAAAATAAATTTGCAGATGCTCATATTTTTACTGCTATTCAAGCAAAAAATGTAGGACTTATTGATAGTGTTGCTACAATCAATGAAGCAAAAAAATTAGTCCAAATGATGGCAAAAGTCAATGATCCAGTTTGGGATAAAAAAGATAAAATGGAAAAATTTATGGAAAAATTTACTAATGAAGCCATAAATAAAATAGGATTTAACACAACTACTTTAGTTGCGTACTAAAAATTATAGTGATAGAGTAATCAAATTTGAATACTTTTATATCTCTATCTTTGTTTTTTTTAAGATTTTTGTTTCAAATAAAAAATTAGTTGTCTCTAGAGTAACTAAATCATTAACTTCTAATTGATTCAAATCAACTATTCTTTTCTCTTTTGTCACCTGTGCAAAACCTTGTTTAATTTTTTTATCAGGATGATTACTATCTAGCATTTGTTTTGTAAAATCAATCTCTTTTTGTTTATTATGTAAAGTTTGTTTGAGAATATTATTCAAATTTATTTTCATTGAATTTAATGTTTGGTTTGTAAAATCAAATCTTTTACTAAAAGTATGCTGTGAAAATAATAGTCTCATATTTACTAATTCAGTATCTTTATTATAGAAGACCATCTTCATTCTATCTTCTATCTGCTCAATCATTCCATCACAAAACATTATTAAATCATTAATATTTGGTGTTGAGACTTCAATTGCATTTGAAGGTGTACTAGCCCTCACATCAGCAACAAAATCACTAATAACAAAATCATTTTCATGTCCTACAGCACTTATAAGTGGTGTTACTGCTTCAAAGATTGCATCCGCAACTATCTCTTCATTAAATGCCCAAAGATCTTCAATACTTCCGCCACCTCTTCCAATTATTACAATAGAATCTTTTTTCCTTTGTGCTAATTTATCAGCGATTCTAATATTATTTACTATATCCTCTTTTGCACCATCTCCTTGTACTAAAGTAGGTATTAAAAACATTTTAGCAATGGGATAACGATGTGCCAGAATTTTTTTCATATCTTCTATAGCTGCACCTGTATTTGAAGTAATTATAAAAATATTTTTAGGGTATTTCGGTAGATTTTTTTTCAAATCTTTATTAAAATACCCTTTAGTTTGAAGTTTTGTTTTAAGTTGTTCATACGCAAGTGCTAATTCCCCAATTCCACTTGGTTCAATTTTAGAACAAAGAATTTGATAAGTTCCCCTAGGTACATAAACAGTTATACTTCCTCGTATCACTATTTTGGCTCCAGTAATAAGGCGAAATTTTAAATACTGAGCATTTCCTTTAAACATCACACAAGAGATAGTTGAGTTTTGATCTTTAATGCTAAAATAAATATGTCCGCTATTATGATAAGTTAAATTTGAGATTTCACCTTCCACATAGACACTACTAAAAGTAGTTTCCATCATTCCATTAATTTGATTATTTAGTTCATCTACACTAAGTGGTATATTCAATAAAATCCCTCTTAAATTTTTCTAGCAATAAACGTAGTGCTCATATCTAATGAATATCCTTGAACAAAGATTGGTTCCAATCCAGCTTCTTTAAGCTCTTTTACCATCTCTTTTGTAGTAATAAAACTCTCTATAGAATCTGGTAAATAAATATAAGCTTCTCTACTTCCAGAGATTAACCCACCAATAACTGGCATAATTTTATGCATATAAAAATGAGTTATCTTAGAAGCTAAGCTATTAGTATCATTTTTTGTAAACTCTAAAATTACTACCAATCCATTTGGCTTAAGAACTCTTGCAAATTCTTCTAATCCCTCTTTTCTTTTCACAACATTTCTTATTCCGTAAGATATAGAAATAATATCTGCAGAATTATCATCAAGCGGAAGGTTTTCAGCTCCAGCTTCTATAAATATTCCATCTTTAATCTTTGTTTTTCCAACTTCCATCATTCCAACACTAGGATCAATTCCTATAATTTTTTCAACTACAATACTATTATCATCAGCTATATTTTTCCAATCAATCATCAAATCACCAGTACCACAAGCTACATCAACAATTTTTTCAATATGTTGTTTATTATAAAATGAAAACGCCTTATTGCAAGCTTGTTTTCTCCATAACTTATCAATTCCCATGCTTAAAATTCTATTTGCTAAATCATATGTTTTTGCTATTTGATTAAACATTGTCACTATATCATTTTGTCTTGTATCCATATTTTCCTCTTTATTTTATTGATATTAAATTCTTGAAATAAATAATTTTCAGCCCATCTCAACTATTATTTTCGTTTATTCTAACGAATTCTTTATTTTGATTAGATTTAAGAAAAATTATCAAATAGTTACTAAAGCCTTATTGACTATTGGCTCTTGATCACTAAAGAATTTTAATTTCATTCCATCAATAGCTTTTCCATCTTCATTGATATCCACAATAATTAATTGGAGAATTGTTTTACAACTATTTGGAATATCAAAATGCCCTCCAATTCCTGTTAAAGCTTTTTTAATAGGAACATGATTATCCATCCCAATGACATTATCACGACATCCAGTTAGGCCAATATCTGTTACATAAAAAGTATCAAAAGCAACTTCATAGTCATCAGTTCCAATATGTGTATGAGTTCCACAAATTGCACTCACTTTTCCTTTTAAAAGTTCAAAAATAATTCTCTTCTCAGCAGTTGTTTCTCCATGAAAATCAATAAAAATATGTTTAATACCATCATTATGTAAATCTTTAACAATCTCTTGTGCTACAATAAAAGGATTGGTCACTTGAGGCATTCCATAGATTCCCATAAGATTTAAAATGGCAATTTGAATACCGTTAAGTTCAATAATCATAAGACCAGTTCCCTCTACTCCATCGGGATAATTATGAGGGCGAAGAACAGGTGATCCATTTTGAAAAAGAGTCAAGATATCTTTCTTCTTATCCCAAGTATGATTTCCCCCAGTTAAAACATCAACTCCTGACTTCAAAAGTTCATTCGCATTGTCTACTGTCAATCCAAATCCATGACTTGCATTTTCACCATTTGCAATTACAAAATCAATATTATAGTTATTCCTTATTCTTTTTAATTCTTTTTTAATATGATTTCTTCCTGGACGACCTATAATATCTCCAATAAATGCAATCCTCATAACTACCTACCAATTTTTTTTGGCATAGTAACATAAAATAAATAATTGTCGCTTTTTATTTTCATGTGATACATCTTCAAAAACTTTTTGCACAACAATATCCACTACTAAAAGCCCATTGAAAATTATAACCACCCAATTCACCAGTAACATCAACAACTTCACCAATAAAAAATAAATCTTTCTGAAATTTACTTTGTAAATTCTCATCAAGCTCACCAACATCAATTCCACCTTTTGTTACTTCTGCTTTAGTATAACCAAAATTTCCTGCTGGTGAAAATTTGAAACTATGAATATCTATATCTAAATCTTTTATGGCTTGTTTAAATCTTTTTGGTAAATATCTCTCTTTTGATGGATTAAAATCAACCTCTATTTGCCCTTTTTTCCAATATAAAGAAGTAGACAAAATCACAGGCCCACTACAACCCTTATGAGTAAATAAAAAACTTCCTTCTAAAATTTTATCATCCACTTTAATTCTAACATCCATAGAAAGACCACTGAGTTCTTTAAACCAAAATTGCTCTTTTTGAACAGTAAAACCTACAAGAGCTGGATTTGGTGATATTATTGTATGTCCAAATTTTTGAGCAATTTTATACCCAATATCTGTAGCACCCAAAGTAGTATAAGAAAGTCCACCTGTTCCAATAATAAGCTTTTTGGATTTTATCTTTTTTTTATTTGTCGTTATAAAATATTCTTCATTTATATAGTCCACGGCTAAAACTTCATTTTCTAATAAAAAATCGCATCCCTTTGTGAGTTTAGAAAATAAAGTGATCACTTCATCACTAGAATTACAAAAATATGTCCCTTTGACTATTTTTTCATTAACTATTGGATCAAGATTATTTAATTTTAGAAATTTTAGAAGTGAATTATTATCGAATTGTTTAAAAATATTTTCTATAAATTGTTTATCTCCAAGATAAAAAGATGTATTTAAATACTTATTTGTGATATTGCATTTTCCGCCACCACTCACTTTGATTTTAGCACCAATTTTACTGTTTTTATCAATAATACAAATTTTTAGATTTTTTTCTTTTTGAAGGATTGAAGCAGCCATAAGCCCACTGGCTCCTGCTCCAATTATAGTTATATCATACATCGATATAAGTTTATATTCAAGAGAAGATATTATCCTCTTCTTGAACCACCACCCTCACCTCTTGGTCTTGATGGCCGGCTATCATTATCTCTTCTTGGAGCTCTAGCATCTCCATCTCTTCTTGATCTGCTTGCACCACTATCATTTCTTGGTGGTCTGCTATCTCCATCTCTTCTTGGACCTCGATCATTATCTCTTCTTGGACCTCTGCTTCTACCTCTAGAACTATTTCCACCTCTATCATTTTTTAATCTTTCAATTAATGTAGCAATATCTTGGTGTGTTTTACCAATTTTATTTTTACCTTTAACTTGGTCTTTTTCAGTAAGAATAGTTGCAAGTTTATAAGCAATTGTAGAAAGGTCAAAGTCTTCTTTTAAAGAATCAATAATATCACAAACAGCTGGGTCAATTACTTGATTTTTAATATTTTCCATAAATCCGGTATGTTTTTTATTTTTTACATCATCAATTGTTGGTACAACTTTCGCTTCCATCATAGCACCAATACTTGATTGAATTTTTTGAAGACTTCTAAATTCACTTGGAGTTACAATAGATACAGCTGAACCAGTTTTTCCACCTCTTCCTGTTCTTCCGATTCTATGCACATAAGGTTCACTATCAAATGGTAATTGGTAGTTAAATACATGACTTACATCGCTTACATCAAGTCCACGAGCTGCCACATCAGTAGCAACTAAAACTTCAATTGTACTTGCTTTAAATGCTTTAATAACTTCTTCTCTTTGTCTTTGCTCAAGATCTCCATGAAGAGCTTTTGCACTATAACCTTGAGAAACAAGATAAGTAGCAAGTCTATCAACATCTCTTTTCATTTTACAGAACACAATAGATTTAGTTGGATTTTTGAAATCAAAAAGTCTCATAAGAGCATCATCTCTTTCGTATTCTTCCACGACATAGTACGATTGTGCAATATTTGTATTTGTAACATCTTTTTTAGTTATTGTTACAAATTCTGGTTCTTTTAAAATTCTCTTTGCCAAATCTTTTATTGGTTCAGGCATCGTCGCACTAAATAAAAGTGTTTGTCTTTCTGTTGGCATAAATTTAAAAATTGTTTTGATATCTTCTAAAAATCCCATATCCAACATCTCATCAGCTTCATCAAGTGCAATAAATCTAGGACTTATTTTTATTTGCTCATTTTTAAGAAGATCTAAAAGTCTTCCTGGAGTAGCTATTACAATTGAAGCACTTTCTGTATGTTTAATTTGTCTTGAATATGAAGTTCCACCATAAATAGTAGCTGTTTTAATATCTAAAAATTTACCAAATTTAAAAAGTTCATCACTTACTTGCATTGCAAGTTCTCTTGTTGGTACAATTACAAGTGCTTCAACACTTCCATCTCTTCTCAGGTTTTGTAGTATTGGTAAACCAAAAGCAGCTGTTTTACCAGTTCCTGTTTGCGCTTGCGCTACAATATCTTTTCCACTTAAAACGATAGGTATTGCATCTTTTTGTATTGGACTTGGTTCTACAAATCCTGCCTTATTGATAGCCTGCATTAATTCATCTTTAAAATTAAAGTCTTTAAATTCCATATTTATTTTTTCCTTTTTATTATTGAATCTTGTAATAGAAAGTTGCTAAATAATATATAATTCTTGACCTAACTTCATCTTATTTCTTCTCTATCGTGATTCAAATGGGGCGGATTATATCTAAAAGATTCTTAAAATACAATTGCTCTTTTTATTTACTACCTCTTTCTTATTCATCATTCATATCATCATTATCGGTTGATAATGCTACATTTGAATTACCCATAGCTTTTAAAATTTTTTCTTCTATTTCATTTGCAATTTCTGGTTGTTCTTTTAAAAATATTTTACTATTTTCTTTTCCTTGACCTATCTTCTTATCATTATAACTAAACCAAGAACCAGCTTTATCAATAATCTCTAGCTTAACACCATAATCTATAAGCTCTCCAAGTTTTGAAATACCTTCTCCAAACATAATATCAAATTCAGCAGTTTTAAATGGCGGAGCAACTTTATTTTTTACAACTTTTACTTTTGTTCTATTTCCTATACTTTGTTCACCTTGTTTAAGTGTAGCAATTCGTCTAATATCAAGTCTTACTGAACTATAAAATTTAAGAGCATTTCCCCCAGTTGTAGTTTCTGGACTTCCATACCCTGTCATTCCAATTTTCATTCTAATCTGATTAATAAAAATAACTGTAACATTCATTTTACTCATAACGGCTGTAATCTTTCTAAGAGCTTTCGACATAAGTCTTGCTTGAACACCCACTTGTTGATCATCCATGTCACCATCAATCTCCACCTTTGGTGTAAGAGCAGCAACACTATCTACAACTATAAGATTAACAGCTCCACTTCTTACTAGTGTTTCAAGTATTTCTAAAGCTTGCTCTCCATAATCAGGTTGAGAAACAAGAAGATTTTCAGTATCAACACCTATATCTTTAGCATATTTTACATCTAAAGCATGTTCAGCATCTATAAATGCACAAATTCCACCGGCTTTTTGACATTCTGCAATCACATGAAGTGTTAAAGTTGTTTTTCCTGAACTTTCAGGTCCATATATTTCAATAACTCTTCCCCGTGGTAAGCCACCAACACCAAGCGCCAAATCGAGCCCAAGAGAACCAGTACTAATTGTCTCCATAGGTTCAGTAACTTTATCTCCAAGTCGTATGAGCGTCCCCTTACCGAATGCTTTATCCATTTGTTTGATAGCTAAATCTAATGCTTTTCTTTGATCATCTGTCATTGTAGTTGCTCCCTTTTTATTTTATTTTTTCTATTGCAATCTTATCATAAAATATTTTTAAACTTTAAAAATATTACAATTTGACATACTTTTAAAAACTCTTTTGTTTTAATATATCTTCCTCTTTTTTATACTCGCTCATATAAAGCGAAACAAGATTATAAAATCTCACACTATGATTTTTTTCCTCAATATGACAAAGCTCATGCAAGACAACATATCTTATCGTATTTATTGGAAATTGAAGTAACATATAATTAATAGATATATCATTTTTATAACTACAACTTCCCCATTGTCTTTTTGCATAACGATAAGTAATTTTTTCGGGATGCAATTTAGTTTTAAAACACATCTCATCGAAAACAGGATCAATATACTTTATAGCAACTTTTTTATAAAAACTTTTTAAGGCATCAACAAACAACTCATATTCTTTCGTAACATCAATAGTACTATTATGATAAAAATAAAAAATATCATCTTTAAAATCAACTTTAATATGAATAATTTTATTATCTAAGACCAATTCCAATCGATATTTCTCACCTAAAAATGGTATTGTTCCACCACAAATAAAATCAAATTGATTTTTAGGTGGAACTTTATTTAAAGAACGAATTATCCAATCTTTGTGTTGAAAAATTATATCTCTTATTTGATTTGCTTTAAATTTTAAAGGTGTTTTTATTATCACTTCATTACTATTTTCCAAAGCTAATGTAATTCGTTTTATCCTTTTATCACTTCTATGAATAACATTCACAATTGTATCGTCTAATCTAATTTCCACCTACTCTTTTTTCCTATTTGTCTTTCAAGATATTTTTACTGTAATATTATTATTCTCAAAATCAAATTCTACAGTTGAGCCATCTTGTATTTTGTCTTCAAGGATAAGTTCTGCAAGTCTATCTTCAACAATCTCATACAAAGCTCGCTTAAGTGGTCTAGCTCCATAATCAGGGTCAAATCCAACACTTGCTATATACTCTTTTGCTTGAATTGTCATAGAAATTTTAATATTTCTAGATTCTACTTTTTTAGCAATTGAGGCAAACATAATATCTACAATATTTGTAATCGCTTCAAGGTTAAGTGCATCAAAGATAACAATATCATCAAGTCTATTTAAAAACTCTGGTTTAAAATGCCCTTTAAGTTCCCCCATAACTTCAGTTTTTCTTTGTTCTTTATCTTTAATATTGATAATTTTAGCGCTTCCAATATTTGAAGTTAAGATAATAATTGTATTTTTAAAATCAACCGTAACCCCTTTATTATCAGTTAATCTTCCATCATCTAACACTTGGAGTAAGATATTAAATACATCAATATGAGCTTTTTCAATCTCATCAAAAAGGACAACACTATAAGGTTTTCTTCTTACAGCTTCAGTAAGTTGTCCACCTTCATCATATCCCACATATCCAGCAGGTGCCCCCACAAGTTTACTCACAGAGTGTTTTTCCATATATTCGGACATATCAAATCTGATAAGTGATTTTTCATTGTCAAATAAAAATCTAGCCAATGTTTTAGCTGACTCTGTTTTACCAACCCCGGTTGGCCCTAAAAACATAAAACTTCCGATTGGTTTATTATCACTTGAAAGCCCAGCTTTATTTCTTTTTATCGCTCTTGCTATCGCATGGATTGCCTCATCTTGACCGATTACCTCTTTTTTAAGGACATCTTCAACACCTAAAATTCTTTGTTTTTCAGTTGTAAGCATTTTATTTACAGGGATTCCCGTCCAACGGCTCACAATACTAGCGATACTCTCTTCACTGACAAAATTTCTAAGTAAAGTTCCAGATTCCTCCATCTTAGCCCAAGTATCTTCATATTCTTTTATCTGTGTTTCTAGTGCTGGAATATCCCCATACTCTATTTTTGCAGCTTCTTCAAATCTACTCTCTCTTTTTGCTCTCTCTGCTTTTGTTCTTAGCTCATCAATTTGAATTTTAAGTGCTGAAATCCCATTAAATGTTTTTTTCTCATTAAGAAATTGATTTTCTAACTTTCTTTTCTCTTCGTTTTTATCAGCTAACTCTTTCTCTATCTCTTCGATTCTTACACTATTTTTATCACTTTTTTCCATCTTTAAAGCTTCTTTTTCAACCTCTAAAGTGCTAATTTGTCTTTTGATGACTGAAAGAGCTGTTGGTTCACTTTCAATTTGCATTTTGAGTTCAGCTGCCGCTTCATCTATAAGGTCAATCGCTTTATCTGGTAAAAATCTATCAGTGATATATCTATCAGAGAGTTTAGCTGCAGCCACTAAAGCACTATCATTTATCGTTACATTGTGATGGGTTTCAAGTTTCTCTTTTATCCCTCTTAAGATTTGTAAAGCCTCATTTACAGAAGGCTCATCCACTTTTACTGGTTGAAATCTTCTTTGCATCGCCGCATCTTTTTCAAAATATTTTCTATATTCTTTTAAAGTTGTTGCCCCAATCGTATGAAGTTCCCCTCGTGCTAATGCTGGTTTTAGAATATTAGCTGCATCCATAGAACCTTCACTAGCCCCAGCTCCTATAATTGTGTGAATCTCATCAATAAAAAGGATGATATTTCCAGCTTTTTGCACCTCTTTGATGACAGCTTTGAGTCTATCTTCAAACTCCCCTCTATATTTTGCCCCAGCAATAAGAGAACTCATATCAAGACTGATGACTCTTTTGTTCATTAGGCTTGTTGGTACATCATGGTTAACTATTCTTTGAGCTAATCCTTCAGCGATTGCAGTTTTTCCAGTTCCTGGTTCTCCGAGTAAAATTGGATTATTTTTTGTTTTTCGTATCAAGATTTGCATCATTCTACTGATTTGTTCATCTCTTCCGATAACTGGGTCAAGTTTCCCATCAATCGCCATTTTATTAAGGTCAATCCCATATTTATTTAAAGCTTCAAGATTATCATCACTACTCGCACTATCAACTTTCGCACCACCTCTAATTGCTTCAAGCTCTTTTTTAATCTCACTTAGATCAACATACTTTCCAAGTATTTGTTTAAATGTAATATCTCCAAGATTTGCAATTATCCAACTATCAACAGCTAAAAAACTATCTCCAGTTGAACTCATTTGTCCTTCAGCTTTTTGTAAACTATTGACTACATTTCGCCCTATTTTGATATTTTCTTTAGTAAGACTTGAAGCTTGTGGTAATTTAGATGCTGCACTTTTTACTTCAAGCTCAAGTGCAGTTTTATCGATATTCATTTTATTTAAAAGTTGATTTAAAAGGCTACTCGTATTTGTAAGGAGTCCCCAAAGTATATGAACTACTTCAACTTCTTGATTTTTATTATGCAAAGCTAAACTAAGCCCTGATTCTATTGTTTCTCTCATCTGATTTGTTAATTTTTCAAAAATATTATTCATTATACTTACCTCATATTATTTTAAATTTTAGCACTCATACATAATGAGTGCTAATTAGAAATTGTATCAGATAAAAGGTAAATTTGTCAAGAGGGAAGGACCCCTCCTTAAGAAATAAAATTTATTTAGCTAGTGGTGGCAAGATAATAGGAAATGATATAAAACGAGTATCAAAAATCTTCTCATATCCTTTCATAGCTCTAATATTATTTTCATCATAACCATAAATGTCATCATGCATCTCAAGATTTCCATTCTTATTTATACCAGCCGTCATATATCTAAATACTACAGGAAAATCATTTTTTAAACCAACAGATACTTCTGCTCTACTTTGTTTATTAAAATTACTTAAATTATCATCAACTGTTTTGTCCAATAAATATCCAAATAATTTAGTTGGCTCATTCAATCTTACACATCCAGAACTAAATGCTCTATAAGGTTCAATAAAATATTGTCTTTTATCTGTATCATGCATATAAACAGAATATTTATTTGGGAATGTGAATTTTATAATCCCCAAAGGATTCTCAGGACCTGGTTCAGCTCTAAATACAAATGGTATCTTTTTAGCATTTTTGTAAATTGTCCAATCTACACTCTCTGCATTTATTTCAACTTTTTTATTATTGACAACTTTAAAAACTTTCATTTTATGGCTTTCTAAAAATTCAGCCATTTCATCTGCTTTTTTCATCATATCTTCTCGTATTACAGTAGGAGGTGCTGTCCAATAAGGATTAAGTATTGCATTTGATAGCGTACCTTCCAAAATTGGTGTTGGTCTTTTAGGCTTTCCAACTATTACCCTCATATCCCAAGCTATTTTCCCCTCTTCTAATACACTAAGTTTAAACGATGGAATATTAACAACTATAGATTTTTCACTTTTATCATAATCTCCGATTACCCATCTAAATCGTTCCATATTTAACAAAATTTTATTTATATTTGTTTTATTAGAATTTGGTAAAGACCTTAATTCTTTAAGTATCTCAACCAATCTTTTATATTCTTTAATATCAGGATGAAGTGCCATTAAAGATTTATAAATTTCCTCATCTTTAAGGTTTTCTAATAATTCATCTGCTGCTATTCGTTCTTTTTTCTTTGGCTTCTCCCACTCAAATTTTGGAAGAGGCTCATCTTCCATATCTTCAACAGAAATATTAAGCTCTATGAGTTTAATTCGTCTTTCTTCTTGTGCTTTTATTGTCGTTTCTTTATTATATCTATGTTGAATTTGCTTATACTTTTTCCAATCAGTTAATCCATAATAAGAATCATCAAAAAGAGTAATATAAGCATCCGTAAGTCTCATATCAAGTTGATTTGCTAAACGAGCCTCTTGTTCTAGAGATTCAAATTCAACAATTGAAGTGTATTCTTGAATTTGTTTTTGAAGCTTTACAAGATGATATTTATTTTTATCAAGACCATGATCATAAGATTCATCTATCGCTTGAAGTAATTGTTCTGCATTTGCAGTCAGTTTTAAATCTTTGTCAAACCATGCTAGCATTGTTGATTGTTTACAGAAATTTTTATAAAAATCTCTTGTTTTTGACTGATTTAAAAAATCAGAGTATGCAGTATTATCACCAAGAGAATTCATCTTATCACACAATAAAAGCTTATCAAACCTATGCTCATGTTTATATTGCTTATAATAATAAAAAGCACCTAAACCCAAAAGAACTACAAGAAGTCCAACACTAATATTTCTCATTCTAATCAATAATTACCTTTTCCAATATATACTATCCTCGCCAATTTCTAACTGGACCAACATCTATATGAACAAATCCGGACTCTGGATAATACCCAATTCCACCAACATGAATTTGTGTAGCAAGCTCATGGATCTCTTTAGTTGAAATACCTTTCAAAGCAAGATCAACTGCTTTCCCTTTTGTATGATAACTATTCATCGCCACACCATCATTGTGCTTAGCCATTTCAGTATTTGAAGCTACTGATCTATATCCTGAAATTATCTCAATTGGTTTACTTGAATTTAATTTGTTTTGTAATTTATATATACTCTCGATTAAATCTGTATCTATGGCAGCGATTTCTCCGTTTCGTCTATCTGCTAAAATTTTGTAAATTTGCTCCAATCCTTCACTAATATACGCTCCATGCTCATAATATTCTATATCAACAAGTTTTTTAGAGTTTACACTATACAGATGAAGTTTCTTTACATCTTTACTTTGTATCTCTTTTCTAAATGCAAAAAGTTTCTCGATATCAATTTTTTTTGCTTGCGCTTGTGTTAAAATTCCACTTGCTAAAAACATAGAAGAAACTTTCAAAAAATCTCTTCTACTATTTACTGACGGTAAATGTTTATTTTCTCTATTCATAGTTTTAGTCCTTATCTTTGCTTCTAGCTTCTATTTACTGTTAAAGAAGCTTTAATTGTACCATATTGAATTAAAAATTAACTAAAATAGCTATCTGAGTTCTCTTTTAATCTCTTGTAAATCCTCAAAAAGTCCGTACTATAAACTCTTGTCTCTCCAATAGTAGTGATAAAATTTGTATCACCTTTCCATCTAGGAACAAGATGTAAATGGATATGTTCAGCTATCCCAGCACCTGACACCCATCCCAAATTCATTCCAATATTCACTCCACTAGCATTTAAAACATCCTTGAGAAGTCGTACCCCTTTTTGAGCAAATAGACTCATTTTAGTCCAAATCAAAGGGTCAAGATCTTCAAGTTTATCTGTATGAAAATTTGGAATAATCATAAAATGCCCAGGGCTATAAGGGTATTTATTCATCACAATAAAAAACTCTTTTTCTCTCCACAAAACTCCAAGTTCTTCATCTTTTGTTGGATGGTTTACAATATGACAAAAAACACAACCATCAATTTTTTCACTATGAGTTGAGACATATTCTGTTCTCCAAGGCGCATATAATCTTTCCATTTTTTCCTCTTCTAATTATTATTATTATTTTGCTTTTGTCACAACTTTGAGACTACTATATTCAAAGCCATCCAAAAGCTCTATCAACTCATCAAAGTTTTTGTATCTTTCATCTTTGATAAGTTCACTCTCACTCATAGCAAATCTATCTAAGATAAGTGGTTTTTTACTGTAAATTAAGGTATATAAATCAAAGGTATCTTTTCCCTCTTCCAATACACTTGCTTCAAAGAGCATATCACTTTTTTCATCTGGAAACTCTATCTTTTTATCTTTTGAGATTGTAAGATTTTTAGCGATTATCCCCACTGTTCCATCTTCATAAATATCAAATAAAGTCACATAGCCATTTTGTTTAGAATCTATCAGAAATCTATATTCTTCCTTATCTTTTAAGATATTGTTTTTCTTATTTGTGTTTAGTGTTAGATTTGGATTTTGGGTAGTTACAAAAAACTTTTCAAAATCTTTTTTACTAAGGACTTGGAGGGTATCTTCATACTTGATATACCAAAGAGTATCTTTTCTAAAGAGTTTAAAGTCAAGTTCAAATCCAAGAGCAGATTGGAGTTCTTTTCCTATTAGTGTTTGAGATAGAAAGCTGTTTTGTTTTTTTGGGGTAGTGTTTTTTAGAGTTGGAAGTGCTTTTATTTTTTGGATAAATTTATCAATCGAAGCTCTATTTTCATATTTGATAGCCACATACCACAAATCAGAGTTTTCAACTTTTAGAATTTCAAAGTCACTCAAACTAGAGTTTGTTTTTTGAGAGGTTTGTTCGGATATATCTTTTTTATACATCCCATCAACTATCTTTTTATCCCCTTTGTACTCACTTTTTACAACAGTAGAGATTTGTCCTGAGATATCCAAAAGGGCATTTTGTTTTGCTTCATTTTCACTGCTTCCACTTCCATATCCTATATAGGTATTTGCTTCATTTGAAGATAGATTGTGATACCAAAAGGGAGTGGCGAATAATGAACTAGCAAAAACAAAACAAAAAACAAAAGCTATTCTCCCAACTCCATTCAAAATTAAACATTTAAAATTCAAAATTCTCAAAGTCCCATCTCCAAATTCCCCTCGATTTGTGGCTCTTGTCGTTTATTATCCCCTAATTTAAAACTCTCATCTTTTACCCCAACCGATACCTCTTGGTACAAGCTATTGATATCAAGTGTTGGGCGATTGATAAGGGCTTTTGTGACAAAGTAGCTAAAAAGTCTTTGACCTTTTTCACTATAGGCATTTGAGAACTGTCCATTTGTTCCAGCGGTCATTACCACCATTTTAGATTTATCAAACTCAACTTTTTTGGTTTTAAATACTCCAGCTGCTACCCCTTTGATATTA
>DYPS01000117.1 GCA_020719775.1 Desulfosporosinus sp.
CCCCAACCCCAACCCCAACCCCAACCCCAACCCCTCAAGCATAAAATAAGCAAATTTATGGCTAATCACATATTTAATCTAGTTAAGTAATACATTATTCTCCTAAAATTATTAATATATTTTCCCCAATTTTTTAGCATATGAATGCTTATGAGTTGGGATTACAATCACTATAAACTTAATTCAAATAATTAAAAATGGCTATAGCTGAATCTTTTGCAGGAGACTATAACAAAGTTCATTACTATCAAGGAGTACTAATTGTTGAAGTTGCACTTACCCTCATTCTTTATCTTATCCTCAAAATCATCCACTACATTAAGTGGGGACATGATGAACAAGCTGCAAAAGACGAATCTGCCCCGAAACCAGCAGAAGAGGAAACAGAAAGCAGAGTAATTATTTTATCACTTAGAAATGGGATCAGAAAAGTTGGAATGTTTATTTTTCCATCATATTTACTTTCCATATTGGAGCAATCTCATTGATAATCATCTACATCCCCTATATTTTCTCAGCTGTAATTGGATTCCTACACTTCGTTGCCTTCGTTGCTCTCATAATATTGAATATTTTCATCAAAGACGCAGAACAAGGGAACGGAAGCCGAACAAAAGGAAGTCGAGTAGTTTGGGGAAGTAACTATTTTGTAATTAAGTAATGTGTCTGTTCAACTTAATGCTCATCATCGGAGGCCTTAGTGGTGTTTCGAAGGTCTATAATGCCTGATTTTGCATGCAATAGCTGTTAGCATTTGTCATAAATACAAAAATAAAAAAAATAAAAGCTAATTCAGTCATAGGGAATGTTTTGACAGCACCAAAATTGCCCTCCTTTAAAGGAGCTAATCTCTACGCTTAAAGTTGATTATTCCTGATTTCCCCCTCCACTACCGCTTTTAATCCAATCTAATGTTTGAAATAATTAATAGAGGACTATTTCCTCCTTGTATAATTTGTCGCTTATCCTCAAAAGGTCTTTTTGAAGTTGATTCCAAGTTTAAAGTTTTTTGAAGAATTCTGGTTCTTCTAATTTCGAAATTCTTTGAATTATAAAAATGATGATATCTATATTTACCATTTTTTTAAGATAATCCATATTACTCCATGTTAATTATTGTAAATTTGAGACTCTAGTCTCAAGATGAACCATCAAATCTTATTTATAGGTTCCTCTTCTAGTTAAAGGGAGTGATTGGAAGGAGTCTGATCGACGTGAAAGTTCTTCTTCTGGTTTGTGATAAGATAAGAAAGAAGGTTGTAGTTCTTAGTATCCAATTCTAGTTGATACTAATTTATTAACATTTTAAACTCTGCTGTTGCTAAGATTATCTAAATAAATAATATCTCCAGTTTATTATATTTTTTCCACATTTTTCCATTTTGCAGCTATGATTTTCTTTTACTTTTTCCAAACTAATTTACGACTGACTTGAGGACTACCAGGAGTAAATTTGCAAGTTATTCCAGCTTCATTGATGGCGAAAACATCATAATTTTTGTTAATAAGCTAATTTACTAATTATTCATTTTTACTTTTCATGGCAAAATGAAGTGGAGTCGTTTTGTTATCTACGCAATCAAATTCAAAATGATCGATTAAAGACAAATCTTGATGAGCATCTAAAACTGCTGTACTAAAAGATTTGAATATTTTAGGATTGTATTGAATGGGAAGTTTAATTTTGATTTTATTGGCACTAATTTTTGAATAGAGTCTAACTAATTAATGAAGTATTTTGTCTCCATTTTTTTAGCGACTATATCTCTATATATTTTATTTTATTAGCTGATTGAGAAATACTTCATTCATAATAATTTTTCTTTTGTTTTTAATCGGAAGAAGATATTTGAAAAAATCATAATTACTGTACCTACAACTGAGTCGTATACTTTATTTGTAAATTTAATCGGAAGCAAGTTCCGAATAATTTGACTTACACAATCGAAATAATTCGATTACATCACTTCTATTGCTTTAAAAAGCTAATTCCAGTAAGGGTTTTGAGTTATAAGTCATTTCAGCGTAGTTTAACTCATTATGATAACTTTTCAAATAATTAATGAAAAATTAATCATTCTGGAGTATTGATCTGACAATTAGCCAAGATATGTATGAAGAAATTCCTTGTTTTTTCTGAGCCGACATCAAATTAATTCTAAAATAACAATTAAAATCACAATAACTGCTATTTTCTTATAATTCATAATCTATTTGTTTTAGTATCTTTTCTTTAAATTAGCAATATACTTTGTCACATTATTTAAAATCATCTTTTTTATCATTGATCTCATCTACTAAATAGTCGAGCCAATCGAAAGATATAAATTAAAATTGATTTAGATTTAGTAATTCTGCAGTGATCAACCTGATCGGATTTTATCTAATCATGAGAAATGATATTTTGTCTAAAGCAGGAATAGTAGATATGAGATTATTGTTAACATTAATCAGTTTCAAACTTTTGCATTTGTTTATTTTATCTTTCGGAAGCTCAATTAGTTCATTATCATTCATAAGCAATTCTTTCAAAGAATTCATCTATATGAAGAAAATATCTTCAATATCAGAAAGAGAATTATACGAAAGATCTATTTTTTGTAGACTTATTAATTTTGACATACTAGATTCCCTCAATTCACAGGGAATTTCTGAAAGATGTCTACAACTATAATTGCATGTATTGATACAAGAACGATTCACCATTGATCTCTTTATTACTCTGATCTATAATTTTTATTATTGAGGTCTAGAACTTGGAAGAAGAGTAAAATTTTCATCACCTTCAATCTATTCAATTACTGAGTCTTATCTCATCTAATCTCCATTAAATCGTTGTGGAGATAAATGCATACAAGTTGGTGAAGTCATTATAATTTGAGAATTTTTTTTATACTATTCCTCTTCTCTGAATGCCAGGCGCATTTGATTGTTATATGTTTGATTATAGAAATGATTATATCAAGTAAAAAATAGAGTGCTTAGAAAAGTTGGATTTCTAAGTATGTTGCGCTGCTTCGGAAGAGAATTTGAACCGCTGGGAAGTCCATAAACTTATTGTTTAGATTTTAATAAAAAAGGTAAGCTTTCCTAATTTTGTACATTCTTAATTCTTCGTATGTACTCTTTTATACTTTCTTATTTTTATTGCATCTCCATAGTATTGAATCTTCTTAATACAGGGGTTGATTTATCTCTTAATGGCTCTGTTTAAGTTCTCAGTGTGGCTTTTTTCTCACTTGATGATCCCTTTCCTTTTTTTTGACGCTAAACAAGCACATCAATTTGATCTTAATTTATAGCTTAATTTGTTCTTTTGAGGCTATATTTTTTATGTTGAACTTGTGCATGTGCCCCTTAAATATCAGCGATATCTAAATTATCCCTCTTGACCATTTTAATAAATGGATTATTAACTTCTTGAAATAATTGGATATGATTTTGCTCAAGTTGATGAAAATGTTTCTTATGCTTTTCTTGATTGGGAAAATGTAGTCTTTCCTCTAAGTGTAAAGGTTTTTAAATATTAGCTATCATTCGATAAAGTAATTGACGATCTTTGCTCATGAGTATATAATAATTATGAATAAAATTGTGAGTGTTTAAATAGGAAGGATCATTTCTTGGCCTTCTTGGCGGCAACTCTTCTTTTTTTGATTTCAATTTTCTCAACATCCTTGCCAAGACCACTCTCAATTGCTTGGATGACATTTTGCTTGTCAGCTTTGAATGTATAGAAGTATCTGCCTCTTCTGATTTTGAACTTGGTAACTTTGGCATTCTTTTTGATGAACACAGCTGAGTAACATAATAAATACTCTTTTTTACGGCTTTCTTAGTCTTATCAGCAGACTTGGTTTCCTTCAATAGGCCCAAAAATTCTTTGGCGTTCTTGATTTCCTTTGGCTAAACATAACAACAACTATACCATTGCTTTTGTGGTAAATTAATATTATCAAATAATAATATTCGTCAAATATAAAAATTGTAAAGGTCTATGCAAACAACTCTAAGTCGACCACTTCAAACATTCCAAAATCGAATGATTTACTTCAAAATTTTCAACGCCATATTTATCACTTGGACATTCGCCCAACTAATCTTTTATGCAGTAACAACCTCCAATATATAATGCTCCTCGAGTACATATACTATAATTAAGTGCGAAGTCTTTTCGCTGTTTGGACATGTAGCTATGCGACTGAGTTGCTCGTACCAATCGGAATTTTGCTTATCACTCACTATTCAAAGTTTTATACTGGCGGTCTAGTATATATTATAGCTATAGTTCTATATAAAGCAGCAGTCGCAATAAGTGTAATGGCTGTTGCGTGGAAGCATGTGGGGCTATGCTACATACCTTACGGGATGAGAGTGAATATAATTATAATGAACTGCGCAGAGATATGTGTTTTAGTGGTCGAGGCAATTTTACTTTGGAGAATAAAGAAGGTAAAACGGGAAATTTTAGTGTAAAATTTTATCCACAAAAAGACTTTTGCTGAACCTTAATAAAAATGATTTTCTCTCATTTTTTAATTATTTACAAATTTAAGTCATGGAAGAATACAATTCGAAAGTAATCAATCATTTATAAATAATATTGTGCTAGCGGTAAAATTATTCTAGATAATATATTTATTCTTACTAGAATTATATGACTTGTATAAAAATAAAATAGTAAAAAAATAAAATATATTGATTGATAAAGATATTTGAAATTGCAAATAAATAATTTTAATCATCCGATAAATGGTTTAGAATTTTCATTGGTTGGAAGTATATTTTCCGAGAGAGGAGCAGCTTAAATTTAATTATGTAACTGGGTTAAAGTATTTTAAAGGTTTATATCTATAGTGGTATCATTTCTATTTGTAGATGAGTTAGTATCAACATTTGGTAATTATATGATATCTTTTCTATTGACAATAGCAAATTCATGTTGTGGTGACTTGATAACTGTTTGTTATTGATATATTAATAATTAGCTAGTAGGATTTGTATGAGAATGGTTGACAGTCAGTTATTAGAAGGTTAAACCAAATTGAGGATTAGCAGTAATAGATTTAGGAAGTATTTATTTTAAATGTGCTATAATTTATAGATTGTTATGTAATTGCTATTTAGAAAAAATATTTGGATTGACAACGTTTACTAATTATAAATTGACATGGGATTAAGAATTTTATGAGGAAGGTTGAGAAATAGTGGGAATATTTTAAATTACTGAATGAATTTATTCAGTGTGAGCAACTGGAGCTGACTCAAGAACAACTTCTTGCACTTATTCAGTGTGAGCAACTGGAGCTGACTCAAGAACAACTTCCTGCACTTATTCAGTGTGAGCAACTGGAGCTGACTCAAG
>DYPS01000223.1 GCA_020719775.1 Desulfosporosinus sp.
AGTAGAGGATTAGGTGCATTATTTGCTTTGGATGGAGCATTAGCAATTGGAGAAGCTATTATTGGTACAACTGGACCAATAGGTGTAGCAGCCGCAATGGCTGGTGTTATTGCAGCAGCAGCAGCAGCATATGTTTATGTTGGTGACGCAGAAATAGATGAAGCTGGTGGTGATAGTGTAAATATGAGTTGGTTAAGTAAATTGTCGTTTAGTGTGAGTGATGATATAGAGAAAAAAGATAAGATAGATTTTGAAAATCTTAAAAATTTAAAAGTAATAGAAGATCCTTTTTTTGGAGAAAATACTGTTTTAGATTGGAGAAAAATAGGTGATTTAGATGATAAAAAATTAAAAGGATTATCTAGAAATAAAGATTTTTCAATTAAAGATAGAGAAAAGTTTGCTTATCTATCTGATCTTTACTCTAATGGTGATATGAAATCTTTTAATCAGTTTATAACCAATAATTATTATAAAACTGGTAAAGGAACATTAGCACCAACAAAATATAAAAATATAGTTTTACAAGATGAAAATATAGAAACACGTGATTCTTTACATGAAAATGCTAAAAAAGCATTTAGATTCTTCGTGAAAAAAGGTTATACTGAATCAGGAGCAGCTGGTATAGTTTCCAACTTAATGGCTGAAAGTGGTCCAAATATAGATCCTCGTAGAGTTAATATGTCTCCAGAAGAAGATCATGAAGAAAATAAAGGGTCACATGGTATAGCGCAATGGAATAAATCAAGAAGAAAAGAATTATTTAAATTTGCCAATGTTGAATATGAAAATTATCATTCAATTAAAAAAATTTCATTTACAAAGCAATTAGAATTTCTTGATTATGAACTTAACAATTCATATAAAAATGTTAGAGATAAATTAAAAGATCCTGATACAACTCCAGAAGAGGCAAGTCAATATTTTATGGAGAATTTTGAAAAACCAAAAAATAATTATCAACCTCAACGATTGAGTGATGCTAATTTTATTAAAATGAGTTTAGAAGGTTCTTCAGAAGGATATACAACGGAAAAAAAT
>DYPS01000224.1 GCA_020719775.1 Desulfosporosinus sp.
CGTAGATTAAATTTTGAAAGTAGCCAGAAGAGAGTATAATATGGTCATTACCTTTATACTTAACATACATAGTGATGAAGCACCTGGTACAAAGCCAAAGAGATGAGATAGAGATTTTACTATGAAGATGATGCACACATAGAGAGATAGCAAATACTTTATGATATAGCCATAGAGCAATAGATGAAGAAATATTGAATAACATGGTAAAGTGAATATATAATGCCAAGAAGACATGACATAAGGCTTATGTAAGAAGAAATCGTTGTAAAAAACAGAATAAGAAAATTAGAGACAACGATGATCTCGAAAAATATATTCGTAAAAAACTAGGTGAGAATTGGTCACCTGAAGAGATAGCTGGGGTTTGGAATAAACATAATATGATGGAAATTAGTACGCCTACAATATATAAGTATATAGATAGTAGGTTTGGCTATGGATTAAGTGAACATTTATATAGTAAACGCCAAAAAAAAAGAACACAGAAACATAAAGGGAAAAGAGAAATAATTAAACAAAGAGTGATGATAAATTTAAGACCAAAGAGTGTCTGAAAAAAGAAATATTTCTGACATTATGAGGTAGATCTTATAATGTGAAAACAAGGTACAAAAGCATGTTTACTAGTTTTAATAGAGATGGCAACAAGATTTAAAATAGTATATCGATTGCCAAGTAAACATGCCGCTTTAGTAGAAGAAAAACTAAAAAAAGCTATACAAAAATATAGCATAAAAAGCATGACATTTGATAATGGAAGCGAATTTGCAGGACATATTAATTTGGGTATCAGGACGTATTTTTGCTTCCCACATAGTCCGCGAGAGAAGCCACAAGTTGAAAGATGAAATGGGAATATAAGACGATATTATCCTAAGTGAACAAACTTTATAAAAGTTACACAAGAAGAAATTGATATAATAATGGAAAAGATTAATATGAGACCAATGAAATGCTTAAATCGAGAAACACCACACACCATATTCTATAGAAAATTATTTTTTTGTGTGGCTACTTTGACCCTTTAATGTACC
>DYPS01000225.1 GCA_020719775.1 Desulfosporosinus sp.
GTTTTCAACAAACCCAAATATGTGTTCCACTCTCGCTCTTATTTTTGATTTCTCTTTGTTGTTTGTTTTTTGTTCTTCGGTTAATGGTTTGTTACGATATCCCTTCTCATTTATTTTAGCAATTACCTCTTTTTTCTTGTATGTCTTTTCCTGTTCTTCTCCTGCATAGGCACTATCGGCATAAATTTCTTGACCCTTATCTTTTTCGGTTAATAATTCTTCTATTGCTTGGGAGTCATGTACAGAGGCACTGGTAACTATAAATGTTTCTATCAGTTTTGTTTTCTTATCTACTTTCACATGATTTTTGTACCCATAGTAATTTGTTTGATTCTTTTTTGTCCATCTTGCATCTATATCTTTTTGTGATAGCTTATTACGTTTTTCTTTCCATTCTTCAGGCACCGTTCCTGTTTCTTTAATGTGCTTGTTTTCCGCCCTGGTATTGCGTTGACGGGGTACTTCAACAAAACTTGCATCAACTATTTTACCTTCATTTGCAAATATTCCTGCTGCATCAAGTGTTTCGTTGAATATTTTGAATAAAGCCATTATCACATCTTTTTGAATTAAATCCTCCCTAAATAACCAAAATGTTTTACTGTCAGGAACCTTGTCACTTTTCTTTAACTCAAGAAATCTTTTGAAACTTGCTCTATCAACAATTTGATATTCTAATTGATCATCTGATAGGTTATACATACTTTGTATTATAAGAGCTTTAAACAAAATCAACTTGCTAAATGGTGGTCAACCTCCTTTTGATAAATCTTTATTCTCTATTGAAAAAGTTTTCTCCAATAATGGTTCAAAGATTTTCCAATCAATATATTTATTTAGTTTTTCAAGAGGATCTCCAAGTTTGGTAAGTTTTTCCATTAAGAAGTGATCGTCAAATAGTCCAAGTGGGTTTATGTTCTTCATATTATAGTTTAAATTTAATACAAAAATAACTGTATTACTAACCACTTGCAACGCTATAACACATATATTTATATAATAGTTATAGCACGATTGGGTTTTTAGAGAT
>DYPS01000226.1 GCA_020719775.1 Desulfosporosinus sp.
CTTAACTCATAATTAATCATTTTTACTCAATTTTTAAAATTTTGATATTTGTGCAAAATGTAACTTGACTTTTTATTTGGCAAATGATAATAAAATAATAATATGAATAAGACTTTAGTATTCATTTTTATGATTGAATTCATTAGTTATATAAAAAAGAGAGTATAAAAGAAGGTTTTATGAAAAAAAGCGCGGTTTTTTTCCTGTCCCTGATGTTTATCTTAACATCAGCCCTGAGCCATGCAAGTGTATCAACACAGGCAGGCAATTCTGAACCATCAATAACAAAAGAAGAGGTTTCCAAAAAACTTTCTTCATTGACTGTTCCCTTTATTGAAAACAAGGGGCAGACACACAAAGATGTCTCTTTTTATGCCAAAACCTTTGGCGGAAGTCTTTATGTAACCAAAAAAGGCGAGCTTGTCTATACTCTGATTAAAAATGAGAAATCAGAAACAGAAGACGCAAATAAGCCTGACACGAAAGCGTTAAAAGAAAATAATCATAACTCACAAGTCTCTGTGGTAAGAGAGACATTAGTAGGGGCTAAAATCACAGAGATTACCCCAGATAAGCCATCATCAGCACAGGTAAGCTATTTTAAGGGAAACGACCCTTCCAAACACCAGAGCGGCCTTAAAACATACAATGAAATAAGCCTTGGCAAGATATATAAAGGAATAGAACTACGGCTGAAGGCGCATGGAAACAATGTGGAAAAGCTGTTTTATGTGTCACCTGGCGCTAGTCCCAAAGACATAAAAATAAAAATGCAAGGCGTTAAGTCTATTAAAAAAGCAGAAGACAAAAGTCTTGTGTTTGAGACAGAACTTGGCGAGGCTTCCTTTACAAAACCCATTGCCTATCAGATGATAGACGGCAAAAAAATTGATGTTGATGTGAATTATGAAATAAAAAAGGGAAATATCTACGCCTTTAATCTGGGAAAATATGACAGGACAAAGGAAGTGGTCATTGATCCGCTTTTGCAGTCCACATACCTTGGCGGCAG
>DYPS01000227.1 GCA_020719775.1 Desulfosporosinus sp.
AATGCAAGATAAAAACTTCTCATGCTTCGCAAGTTTCTTTGACTAAATCCTTTGCCATACTCCTCGCTCAATCGCTCACTTAACTCTTTTATAAGCCCTTCACCGTATGTTGCTCTCTCGCTGCCTTTTTGCTCATCTTCTACTATTAGCCGACCGATATTCCAATAGGCTTCGGTCATGATATGGTTGATGGACTGCTTGGCTTTGTTTCTCGCCTCTTCTATGGTGGCTTTGACAGATTCAAAAATAGAGTTATTTTGGACTGTGTTTGTTTTCACACCCTCACCCTCACTTCTCCAATTAGTAGTTTTTGCATAAGTGCTTTTTTTTGTAGTTTTAGCTCCGCAAGTTCATTTTTAAGTAGATTTATCTCATCATCCGCAAGGCTTAAAACTTCGGCTATTTTTTGTTGTTCGGGGAGGGGTGGGAGTTTGATTTTAAAAAATAAAAAATCTTTTGGATTAACTGCCATTCTTTCATAGACAGTACCTTCTTCAAATTTTCTAACTTTTTTTATAAAATCATTCCAAGTTAAAAAATATCCAAGAAAATCAATGCTAAAGCCTTTCTTTGTTTCAAAAGTCACATATATCGGAGAGAATATTCCATCGCCATAAGTATTTTTACAAATAACCCCAAACTTCAAATTTGCAGGATTATAACAAATATCATTTAGCTTAGTGATTTTATATTGTTTATCTTCTTCTTTAACTAAAAAATCTCTTTCATATCTCTCACTTTTTGGAACTACACCTTCTTTTGTTAATGATACATGTTCTAATTCTAAGCCTTTACTTTGGTAGGTTTTTCTTTCTTTTAAAATTTCATCCAATGAAAATGTCTCCCACTCATCACTAAACCCACCAAAACGAACTTCACCGCTTAAAAGCTTTTGCATAAGGGATTTTTTTCTTAATTCAAAATTCAAAATTAATAATGCAACATTACTAATGCCTTCATCCCAAGTTGTCAAAATCTCGGCTATTTTTTCCTGCTCTTTTAGGGGTGGAA
>DYPS01000118.1 GCA_020719775.1 Desulfosporosinus sp.
ATAGAGATGTAACAAAGTATTTACTCTTTTGTAATAAAATTATTATACAATCTCTTTACATTATATATAAAGGTTAGAAAAATGATAGAAGTTTTTAATGCTATTTCCAATATTGCGGTTGTTATTGAAAAAGATGTTTTTAAAAATTGTACAGACTTCCTTGCCGGAGCATCTGATGAGGAGATTCATCACAATGTTTATGCACATTGTACAACCATAATCGAAAAAGAATTTGAGAAAGTAAGAAGTATCAAAGGGGCAATTGGGAAAGATAAAAAACAACTTTGCAGTATCAATGAAAGTGGAAAATACCTCGTAAGTTATGTTTCTATAGATAATGTTGAATTACTTGATGTTGATTTTTCTCTTGGTTCAATTTTTACTGTTTATGAAAATGAGATGGATGCAAAGAATATTAAAGCAGCTATCTATATCACTTATGGACCAACTTTCCAACTTGTTTTTGCCTCAAAAGATGAAGGGGTAAAATTTTTCTCTTATCGAGACAATGAATTTGTACAGCAAGAGTCTTTTTTGCTTGGAGAAAAAGGAAAAATAAATTCCCCTTCAGGTATGCAGTCACAGTGGACTTTGTCACACAAATCTTTGATTGAGAGTTTTTTTGCTGAAGGATATCGTCTTAGATTTAGTGATAGCTTAACCCTTGATACTCATCAGATTTTATTTAAAAAAGGGGGAATTTACTCTTCTCCAAAAACTGAATCTGCTCCAAATGGTGAGCTTGAACTCCTTTTTGAAGCCTATCCGATAGCTTTTATTTTAGAGCTTGTAAACGGTGAAGCGATAGATGGAGTGCAAAGAATTCTTGATATTAAAGCAGAAGATTTACACCAAAAAACACCAATTTATTTTGGTTCAAAATACGAAATCGAAAAAGTAAAGCAAGCTTTTAAATAGTGATTTAAGCTGAAGAATAAGTAAGCTTGAACTTACTTGTAACTTATTTAATGTAGAATATTATATGAAAAGAATTAGATGTATACATTGTGATAATTTTATTAAACTCCCTAAGAGTTTGGAAGCTGGTTATGAATACCATTGCCCACGGTGTGAGAATCTTGTATATAGACCAGGTTCTTCACAAAGTGTAATAACATCATTGACATTAAGTGCAATGGTGATGTTTTTTTTTGCATTTACAACACCACTTTTAAGTGTGTATATTATTGATGACAATAGTTTATCGATATTAGATACACTTTTCTTTTTGTTTGAAACAGATGTTTTTAGTGGTGTTTTACTTTTTGTAACTATTATAATCATCCCATTTATCCTTAATATTCTAACATTATTGATTATCTTCTATAAAGAACTTACGATCAGATTGGATTTTGTAAAAAAACTGATAGCTTTTTATTTGATTATTAAAGAATGGAATATGATAGAAGTTTATTTTATAGGGCTTTTGATTGCGATGGTTAAGCTCTATGAATTATCAAATGTAACACTTTTGATGGGATTTTGGATAAACCTTTTTTATCTAGTTTTACTATATTTGTCGTTTGTATTATTTAATCCAAATGATATAGTGAATATTAATAAACGAAAGAAGTTTAATCCTCATTCGTTAAGAATTTCATTTGTGTGTATTCTCTTAGCTTTGATTTTTATTCTCCCTTCAAATATTTTGCCAATAATGCCAACATATAAATATGGTGTCGAATACCCAAATACAATTTTTGATGGTATTTATGCTTTTTATGAAGATGGTGATATTTTTGTCCCTTTTGTTATCTTTTTTGCGAGTGTTTGTATCCCTTTTTTGAAAATTGTTGGTATAAGCATTATGATTTTGATGGTTAAATATAATATATTTCTTTCATACAAAAAATTTGCAACAAAGTATTATATAGTAACGGATGCTTTTGGTAAGTATTCACTTTTAGATGTTTATGTTGTTGTTTTAGCAGCAGCTTATATTCAATATGACAAACTTGTTAGAATAGAGATAGGAGAAGCGATTATCCCCTTTGCTTTAGTTGTAGTTTTTACTATGCTAGCAAGTAAAAGTTTTGATACAAGATTATTATGGAAAGAGAAAAATGACAACACAACCACAAATTAAAAGAAAAAAATCGATTATTATCCTTGCATGGATAATTCCAATTATTGCATTATTAGTTTCTTACGGAATGATTAAGAAGCACTATGATGAAAAAGGAAATACTATCACTATCTATGTAAATGATTTAAAAGGTCTTGATGAAAAGAAAAGTCATATAGAATATAAGGGGATAAAAATTGCAGATATTATTTCGATAAAACCTAATGAGGAAAATATAGATAAATTTGAAGTAAAAGCACAAATTTATTCTGACTTTGAATATCTAATCAAAGAAGGAACTCAATTTTGGATTGTATCGATGGAAGTTGATAGTTTTGATGTAGCAAATGTAGGGACTGTGTTGACAGGTAGCTACATAGAGATATTGCCTCCTACATCAGATGTCCAAGAATTAAAGAGATTATCTAATAAATCTTATTTTACTGCTTTAGATACAAAACCATACAAAGAGGGGAAGATTTTTTCACTAAAATCTAATGAAATATCATTACCAACTGGTGCAAAAGTTTTATACAAAGGGATGGCTGTTGGTGAAGTCATAGAGAAAAAATTATTAGAAAGTGGGGAGCTAAATTATAAATTGTTAATTTATGAAAAATATAAAAATTTAGTTGGAAGAGATAGCTTTTTTTATAATACAAATCCAATTAATTTTGAACTCTCTTTAGAAAAATTAAAGTTTGAAGTTTTACCTGTTAAAAATTTTATAAATGGTTCTATATCATTTGTAAATGATAGAAATTTAAGCTTCAAAGATAATAAATATTTGTACAAAGATAAAGCTGAATTGTATGCTGATCTGATATCAAGTTTGGAAAAAGGCTCTTTAGAGCTTACATTGGTTGGAGATAATAGTAGTGCAAATGAAAAAGTATTTTATAAAAATATTGAAGTTGGATATATAAAAAGTATTTATTTAGACGGTAAAATTAAAAAATCAAAAGTATTGATTTATAAAGAATACAAAGGGATGATCCATGATGGTATACAATTTTATAGATTAAGTGATGTGAGTGCAGATTTATCTCTTGAAGGGTTAAAAGTTGATGTTGGTTCTTTTAAACAAATGTTTTTTGGCGGTATATCTTTCATAGATGATGAAACGATGAAAAATTTTACAAACAAAGAATATCAATTGCACAATAGTAAAAGTGATGCATTGAAATTTAAAGATAGCGAAAAGTATTTTTATATTACCGTAGGTTCAAAACAAGCTTTTAATATCAAAAAAACTTCTAAATTATTTTATAAAGATGTGGAAATAGGGGAAGTTGAAAAAATCGAGCTACAAAATAATGTAGAAACAAAGATCAAAATTGATAAAAAATACAAAGAACTTTTTGGGATAAATGCAAAAATTTATTTACAAGGGATACAGCTATCTCTTGATGAAGTTAAAAATGTATCATCAAGTGTTTTGGGTGATAATTTATATCTTATCCCTTCTATAAATAATGGTTTCAAGGATCACTTTGCGATTGATTCGATTAATCCTGTTGATACAAAATATAAAGATGGTCTTAGAATTAAACTCATCCATAAAGATAGTAAAAATCTATCTGTCGGTACTTTGATTTTTTATAAACATATCGAAATAGGTAAAATCGAAGAGATTAAGCTAAATGGACAGAGTAAAAAAATTGAATTTTCTTTATTTATAGAAAAAGAATATAGAAATTTAATAAAAGATAAATCTATTTTTACCATCAATAAGGCGGTTGATTTGGATCTTGGATTATTTAGTTCTAAAATTGAAATCAATAACTTGAAAACAATTTTAAAAGGTGGTTTGAGTGTAGAAACACTTTTGGACTCTGAAAAACATTTAAGAGATGCAAAAGATGGGGATGTTTTTGAGATTATAGAAAAAAACACAAAATGATGAAGGGTAATATAAATCTTTAAATGGAACAAAAATGAAAGATAATAGCACTACCTTATTTCGTATACTTTCAATTACTCAAAAGCTTCTTGAAGGGAGAATTGTTTCCAAGCAAGAACTTGCTGATGAATTTAAAGTTTCAGCAAAAACAATCCAAAGAGATATCAACAAAAGGTTATCAATGCTTCCTATAGTGCTTGAAAAAGGTACTGGTTGGAAATTAGATAAAAACTCTACGGATAAAAATCTAGCACAAAACTATTCCCAAATAATTCAACTAAATAATGCTTCAAGTTTTATCGAATTAGCAATCATCAAAGCAAGGGAGGCTATTGATGCTGCTGATGCTATTATTATTGCTTCAGGTGCTGGTATGGGTGTTGATAGTGGATTACCTGACTTTAGAGGTGATGACGGATTTTGGAAAGCATATCCACCACTAAAAGCTTTAGGGATAAGCTTCCATCAGATGGCTAATCCAAAATGGTTTGTTGAAAATCCCAGTATGGCTTGGGGATTTTATGGGCATAGACTAAATTTATACAGAAATACAATTCCACATAGAGGTTTTAATATACTCAAAGAACTTGTGAAATTAAAAGATAATAACTATTTTATTTTTACTTCAAATGTTGATGGACAGTTCCAAAAAGCAGGATTTGATAGCGATAAAATCGAAGAATGCCATGGGAGTATCCATCACAATCAATGTGTATCAAATTGTACTGATAATATATGGAGTAATGAAGATGAGCATTGTGAAGTGGATTTAAATAGATTTTTACTCACCTCTGATATCCCAAAATGTAAATATTGTAATCAAATAGCTAGACCAAATATCCTTATGTTTGGTGATTGGGGATTTAATGCTGAACGGCGAAACACTCAAACAAACAACCTAATGAGATGGCTACAAAATAATATAGCAAATAAGAAAAGTAAAATTGTTATTATTGAGATAGGAGCTGGCAAAGATATTCCAACTGTGCGAAACTTCTGCGAAGAAGTAAGTCTTCAATACAAAGCAAAACTTATAAGGATAAATCCTAGAGACTACAATGGATTACAAAATACCATTTCAATCCCTCTTGGTGGACTAGAAGCTCTAGAAAAAATCTACAACTAATTTCCATCTGGACAGTATGCTGTCCATGTCACTTGTTACTATTCTATTAA
>DYPS01000033.1 GCA_020719775.1 Desulfosporosinus sp.
ATAGAAATTGATTCATTTTTATAAATATTTCCATATAAATAAACAAGATTATCAGTAACATCAGAAATTTTTCCAGCCATAACTTTATCGCCATCATGAAGAATCACTTTTTCATTTAGTTTTGCTTCAAATAGTGTTCGAATACCCTTTTCGCTTCTAAAGATTTTTACAGTTTTTGTTGAGTCACTATTTAATCCGCCTGCAAATCTGATTAAATCTTGTAATGTTTCATTGTTTTGAAGCTCATAAATGGCTGGATTTTTGATATTGCCATCTAGATGAACAAGTGTTTTTGCACTTGGAACAAAAATTACATCTCCTGGATATAAATATATATCTCCGTTTTCTTTTCCGCTTTTAATTAGTTCATATAAATCAAATGTAGCTACAACTCTCCCATTTCTTTTGATTTGGATATCTCTCATACTTCCGATATTGCTTATTCCACCAGCCATAAATAAAGCATTTTTAACTTTTGATAGTGCATTTACAGTATAAAGTCCTGGTTTATTTACTTCACCCACTACACTTACAGCAAAAGGACTTGTATTTCCTATTGTGATATTTATCGTTGTATTTGGGTATGTTGAGCTTAGTTTGCTGAAAATAGTTGCTTTTGCTACTTTGTATTTAAGACCTCGAATACTTAGTGCTCCAATTTGAGGAATAATAATTTTCCCATCTTTGTTTATTTCAAGCTCTCCATCATATTCACTTAGACCATAAACAGATATTTTTAAGCTATCCCCAGTTGATAAAATATAATCATCAGGAACTCCAGAAGTTGGAATTTCACTTGAACTATTTTTAAAAAACTTTATTCCAAATCTTTCAAGAGCTGATCCATCTTTTAAAATAATTTGTCTTTTTTCAATCTCATCAACAAGTGAAACTTGATCTTCATAAAAAAATGGTGTCAGATTTTTGTAATAATTATCTTTATTTAGTATTTTACTTGGTGCGTTAGTTGGTTCTTTCTTTTCTATATCCTCATTTTTGGCAAGTGGCTCATCTATCTTATCTTGAATTACTGGCTTTAAATCAACATCTGGTATCTTTGTTGTTGTTTTTGCGGTGATCTCTTTTTTTTGCTCCGCTTTAATTTTTTCTTGCAAAGATTTGTCTTTTTTAAGCTGCTCAATTAGCATAGTATTTTCAAGACTACTCGCTCCAAATACAGAAGTTATCCCTATAACTCCAACTAGTAACAGTAAACCAATTAAATATTTCTTCATATGTATAATCTCCCTTTGAAAGCTACATTATAGTAAAAAGTATATTACATTTTAATTGCTCTACTATTACTACCTTATTTTCTAAGATATTTTAGATTTAAATGTAGTTCTTTTAAGTGATTTGGATAGCTCATTTATAAGTTTTCCATTCCATCTTTTTTTAAATTCTGCAGTATTTGAATGGTATCTCCCGATTGATTCAAAATTAAATCCATGTTGATGAATTATTTTAGAAAGAAGCTGCGCTCCTGCATAGATATTTGTTTTTGGCTCCATAAGCATTTGTTCTGTTACACCATATTGCTTATTTAGTCTTTTGAGATGAATTGTATTTATTTGCATCAAACCATAGTCTTTTGTACCATTTTTATTGATGCAAATAACATTTGGATTCAGGTTACTTTCGATTTGTGCTATATTTTTTAAAAGCAATGGTGGAACTCCATATTGTTCCCCAGCACCAACAAAATATTTATCAAATTTATCATTGCTGAAAGCAAAAATACTAAGTAAACTAACTATAAAAAGTTTTAAAATCATAAATTATCCAAATCCAATCTTAAATTTATAAAAAAGTTGTAAAACTATTTACTTGGAGATATTATTCAATATATCCTTAAAAATTCCAAATTGAAAGCAAATTGAAATTTTTTTATGATAGCATTTTGGCAAAATATTATTAAGGAATATTGTGAAGGTTTTGGTTTTTACAGATACTTTTTGTGATGCAAATGGTGTTTCTAGATTTTTGCAAGATATTTGTAGTGAATCTTTAGTCCACAATAAAAGTTTGACTGTTTTTACATCAACAATCAAGAAGCGGTGTAAGTCATTTGAAAATCTTCAAAACTTTAAACCTTTTTTTAGTTTTAAAATGCCTTTTTATAGAGAGCTTGATTTGGTAATTCCAAATTTTTTTAAAATTTTAAAAGAAGCAGAAAACCAAAATGCAACCATGGTTCATGTTTCTACTCCAGGTCCAATGGGACTGCTTGGAATTTATTTTGCAAAAAAACATAATTTACCACTCATTGGTACATATCATACAAATTTTCCAGCATACATCTTCGACAATACAAAAAGTAAATTTGCTGAAAAATTAGCGATTTTATTTATGAAATTCTTGTATCTTAAGTTTGACAAAGTTTTAATTCGTTCTTCAGTGTATAAGGAAATTTTAGAAAATCAGCTTAAAATAGATCCAAAAAGAATTGCTATTTTAAAACCTGGAATTAATATTCAAAGTTTTTCTCCAAAATTTGGAGATACTACAATATGGCACAAGTACAATATTCCAGAGCAAAGCTATAAGATTTTGTATGTTGGTCGTCTTTCAAAAGAAAAGAATTTTGATTTCTTGTTGGAATTTTGGGAGAAATTTCATCAAAAGTTTATAGCGACAAATTTAATGAAAGCTGATTTTATAATTATTGGTGAAGGTAGTTTGAGAAAAAAGGCAGATAAACTCAAAGATAAAAATATTCATTTTCTGGGATTCAAAGGTGGAGTAGAATTGTCACGCATTTATGGATCAAGTGATTTATTTGTATGTGCTTCTATTACAGAAACCCTTGGTCAAGTGATAATGGAAGGGCAAGCTAGCGGACTTTGTACATTGGTAGCAGATAATGGTGGACATTTGCAAATCGTTGGGAATGGTACAGAAGCATTGCCTCTTGATCTTGAAATATGGTGTGATGAAGCTTTTAAAGTTTTGAATTGTAAAGAGCAAATGAGAAAAAAAAGTTTGGCTAATATAGAGTTTATGCAGAGTTTTTCAATCGAAAAATCATTTGAAGATTTTTGGTTGCATAATACAATTTTTAAATAATTACGTTTGATTAGAAATAGAAAGAAATTTTTATAGTTTAGATTGTTAAAGTATTTGTAGGTGGTGCGGACGGAGAGACTCGAACTCTCACACCAGTGGCACCAGCTCCTAAGGCTGGCGTGTCTACCAATTTCACCACGTCCGCATATAAAAAGTGGTACTCCCTGCACGATTCGAACGTGCGACCTACGCCTTAGAAGGGCGTTGCTCTATCCAGCTGAGCTAAGGAAGCATTAAAAATTTTAAATTACATAATAAACTTGAACATAAATGGGGTAAGCAACGGGGTTCGAACCCGCGACCCTCGGAACCACAACCCGATGCTCTAACCAGCTGAGCTATGCCTACCATATATAGATTCATATTAAGATTTAAAATAACAAATGGTCGGAGTGAGAGGATTCGAACCTCCGACCCCCTGGTCCCAAACCAGGTGCGCTAACCAGGCTGCGCTACACTCCGAAAAAAAATTGAACATCATTTTAAATGGAGTGGAATAATAACCAATTATTTTATATTTGTCAAGGGTTATTTAGAGGAAATTCGGAAATTTTTAAAAATATTACAATTTCCTCTAAATTTTATACTAAAATTCTTAAAAATGAATAAGCCCATCTATTGGAGAACTAGCTGTTGCATACGGTTTTTTAGGGATTCTTCCAGCTTTATATCCAAGTCTTCCAGCGATAACTGCATATTTCATAGCTTCTGCCATAGCAATTGGATCTGTTGCACAAGCAATCGCAGTATTTGTAAGAACTGCTTCAGCTCCTAATTCCATAGCAATAGCAGCATCACTCGCACACCCAACACCAGCATCAACTATAACAGGCACTCTTACAGCATCTTTTATGAATGCGATATTGTATCTATTTTGAATTCCAAGTCCACTTCCAATAGGAGCAGCTAAAGGCATAATAGCATCTGCACCAGCATCTTCTAGTCTTTTTGCGATTATTGGGTCATCACTTGTATAAGCCATAATCGTAAATCCATCTTTTTTCAAAATTTCGCAAGCTTTGATAGTTTCTATTACATCTGGATAGAGAGTTTTCTGAGCATCACCAATAACTTCAAGTTTGATGATATCTATCCCTGTAGCTTCTCTCATAAGCCTAAAAGTTGTAATTGCTTCTTCAGCTGTGAAACATCCTGCACTATTTGGAAGTAATTTAATATTAGTATCTTTAAAATAATCCAAGAGATTTTCCTCTTTTGGATTTGTAATATTTACCCTTCTAATTGCAACCGTAATAAGTTCACTTCCACTTGCAAGTGTAGCCTCCCTTGTTGTAGCAAAATCTTTATATTTTCCACTTCCTACAATTAGTCTACTATTAAATTCATATTTTCCTATTTTAAGTATTTCACTCATTTTTGACCTTTAGTATCTATTTTTGGCAAATCATAACGATGTTTTTCTTTTATTCACCTTTTTATAGCTTCTTAATTCCTTCAATTAAATCTTGAGGATTCATAGAATAATCATTCAAATTGTAATTACAAGCTGCTAAACTATGGGCTAAACTAGCGGTTATTGCACTTTGAAGTGGTGTATATTTTTGAGCTAAAAGTGACCCAATAAGTCCACTTAAAACATCTCCACTTCCACCAAAACTTAACTTTGAAGTACCAAAGATATTGATAAAAATTTGTTCATTTTGAGCAATTATTACATTCGCACCTTTTAAAAGTAAAACTATCTTTGGATATCTTTTACAAAAATTTTCTACATAAAAAAATCTATTTTCTTGCAATTCATCAATTGTAACTTTTCCAAATCCGCATATTTTAAGAAGTGAACAAAACTCTTTTGGATGAGGCGTTAAGACAATATTTTCTTGCTCTAAAATTTTTAAGATAATCTCATTATAAAAGATATCAGCATCTATAATTTTTGGTATTTCATTTTCAATCAAACTACTTTGAAATTTTTCACCAAGTCCCATTCCAATGGCAATAGCAGTAGTATTGTGTGGTAAAACTTCACTTTGCATAATATGAAGTGGAAGATTTGTTTCTTTTGTGATAGCAGTTACAAGTCCAGCTCCAAAAGTAAATCCAGCTTCACAAGCAATCAGTCCAGCTCCTTTTTTATCTCCAATAACTACAGCTAAATGACCAAAATCACCTTTGTGAGATGAGAGTTTTTTTCTAAATGGAAGTTTCATATCACTTTTTTCTAACAAAAAGCAAGTTGTATCTGTCTCATACATCTCTTGCGAAATGCCAAGATTACCAACAATAATCTCTCCAACATAATCTTTCAAACCATCTAAAAAAAGCTTTTTTTTAAGACTACCCATTGTAATAGTTATATCAGCTTTAAATGGTAAGACAGGGATATCACACGCTATTTTGTAAGCTTGAATACTATCCAGTTTCAAAAGTAAATTGTTTATTTCAGAACTAATTGGTTTATTAAATCCACTTCCAAATAAACACTCGACAATAACATCATAATTATTATCAATAATTTCAACTATCTTCACACCAATCTTTTTGGCTCTATTGAGTTGAAGAATTGCCATCGATGATTTGATGCCTAGTGGAAGGAAAAGTTCTATCTCGCAACTTCCAAAAAGAATTCTTGCTAAGGCAATCCCATCTGCTCCATTATTTCCATTGCCACTTACGATTAAAACTTTTGAATTTTTTGAAAATTTACTTTGAATACAACGTGCCATTGAGTTTGCTGCATTTTCCATAAGCAAATCTTCGCTAAGTCCAAATTTTTCATAACATCTTCTATCTAAGCTTTCAACTTCATCAAATACTTTTTTCATTATTTTTTCCTAATTTTCCAACCATCTTTTTCTAAAATTTCTATCATTTTTTCTTTTTTGTCACCTTGTATCTCAATCCATTCATCGGTAACTGTACCGCCACAAGCAAGTTTCTTTTTTAAAAGAGATAAAACCTCTTTTTTTTCTTTGTCATCAATTTGAAATCTTCCTACTAATGTAACTGGTTTTCCATTTCTTTTCTCAAAAGTAAAAACTAATTGGTGTTGATTTTTTGGAATAAAAACAGACGAAATAGCCTTATTTGTAGCTTTTTTAACTTCATAATTTTCTTGCTCTAATTTTGCTCCTAATTCAAACATTTTATAATATTTCCTTATGTAATAATTTCTCTTTCTTTAATGAGATATAATATCATTAAAATATTAAATTTATAAATATTTTGCTACAATCCGGAGTAAAAATTTTATAAACAATTTCCACAATAAGGTAAGAATTTCATGGCAATAATGATTAGAAAACGAAATGGCAGAAAAGAAATTTTAGATATTTCAAAAATCCAAAAGCATACAATAGCAGCAACTGATGGGTTGGATGGAGTAAGTCAAAGTGAACTTGAAATTGATGCTCAAATAAAATTTATAGATGGGATGAATTCAAGTGATATTCAAGATGCTTTGATAAAAACAGCAGTTGAAAAAATTGATATCGATGTACCAAATTGGACTTTCGTTGCTTCGAGACTTTTTTTGTATGATCTTTATCATAGAACAGGAAAAGCAACACACGGTATCAAAGGTTCGGCATATTGTCATATCAAAGATTACATCAAACATGGTCAGAAAGAGGGACGAATCATCCCTGAACTTGAAGTTGGATACGATCTTGATGATTTAAATGCAACGCTAATACCAAATCGAGATAAATTGTTTACATATTTGGGTATTAAAACATTGAATGATAGATATTTACTTAAAAATTCAAAAGGTGAACCAATAGAGCTTCCTCAACAAATGTTTATGGGAATCGCTATGTTTTTAGCTCAAAATGAAGCTAATAAACAAGAAAAAGCAAAAGAGTTTTACCATGTTATTTCACAATTTGAGGTTATGCTTGCTACTCCAACATTATCGAATGCAAGAACAAATAGACATCAGTTAAGTTCTTGCTATATAGGTTCAAGTCCAGATAATATTGAAGGTATTTTTGATGGATACAAAGAGATGGGACTTTTGTCAAAATTTGGCGGAGGAATTGGTTGGGATTGGAATAGTATCAGAGCTTTAGGTGGTGTTATTGATAATCACAAAAGTGCAGCTGGTGGGGTTGTGCCGTTTTTAAAAATTACAAACGACATCGCACTTGCAGTTGACCAACTAGGTACTAGAAAAGGGGCAATCGCTGTTTATCTTGAACCTTGGCATATGGATATTGTTGATTTTATCGATTTAAAGAAAAATAGTGGTGAAGAGAGACGAAGAGCTCACGATTTATTCCCAGCACTTTGGATAAGTGACCTTTTTATGGAGAGAGTTTTAGCTGATTCATACTGGACACTTTTTGACCCATATGAGGTGAAAGATTTATCAACTTTAAGTGGTGAAGCATTTACTAAAAGATACGAAGAGTATGAAGCCGATGAAACTATCACAAAAGATCAAATGAAAGCAAAAGATTTATGGAAAAAAGTTTTAACCTCTTATTTTGAATCTGGTAGCCCATTTTTATGTTTTAAAGATAATGCAAATAAAGCAAATCCAAATGCTCATACAGGGTTTATTAGAAGCTCAAATCTTTGTACAGAGATCTTCCAAAACACTGAACCAAACTACTATAAAGTAAGAATTGAATTCAATGATGGAACAGTAAATCTTTATGATGAAACGGAAGATATTAAAGTTGATAGTGGAGTTGTTAAAAAAGCAAATAAAATTACTGCACTTGATAAAATTGGTGGAAAAAATATCTTTATTGTTGAAAAAGAAAAACTTGATGGGAAAACGGCAGTTTGTAATCTTGCATCTGTAAACTTAAGTAAAATCAACACAAAAGAGGATATTGAAAGAGTTGTTCCTATTGCTATTCGTATGCTTGACAATGTAATCGATCTAAACTTCTATCCACTCAAAAAAGTAAAAGTAACAAATAGTGCTACAAGAGCTATTGGGCTTGGTGTGATGGGTGAAGCACAAATGCTTGCTGAATCTTCTATTCATTGGGGCTCAAGCGAACATTTCAAAAAAATTGATAGTGTGATGGAAGCGATAAGTTACAATGCAATCAGAGCTTCATCAGAGTTGGCAATAGAAAAAGAAAAATATCCTGAATTTGAAGGAAGCAACTGGTCAAAAGGTATTATGCCACAAGATCATTCCCCACAAGCAGTTGATAGTTTGGTAGATCGTGATCTTTTTGATTCTAGCTATGATTGGGATAGTTTAAGAGAGTTTGTAAAATCTAATGGAATGAGAAACGGATATCTTATGGCTATTGCGCCAACTTCATCTATTTCTATTTTGGTTGGAACTACTCAAGCAATTGAGCCTGTGTATAAAAGAAAATGGTATGAAGAAAATCTTTCGGGACTTATTCCCGTAGTCGTTCCAAATTTAAGTCCAACAACTTGGGAATACTATAGACCAGCATATGATATTAATCAGCTTGATCTTATAAAAGCTGCTGCAATTAGACAAAAATGGATAGATCAAGGACAAAGTACAAATATATTTATGGCTCTAGATAAAGCAAGTGGAAAATATTTACATGAAATTTATACTTTAGCTTGGAAGCTTGGTCTTAAATCAACTTATTATCTAAGAGGTCAATCTCCAGAAGCTGCAAAAGAGATAGCAGATAGAAGCACAGAGTGTTTTGGTTGCCAATAAAAAGGAAAAATAGAAATGAGTACAATAGATAAAAAAGTAATATACAATCCAGATTCAAAAGAAAATCTCAACGATAGAAGAACATTTGGTGGAAATCCAGATGGGATGATAAATTTTACAAGATGTAAATATGAGTGGGCTACAAAACTTTGGGATATGATGGAAGCAAATACATGGTTTCCAAGAGAAGTGCAAATGACTGGCGATGCAAAGGATTATAAATATTTAACAGAACCAGAAAAAAGAATGTATGATCTTGTGTTATCACAACTTATTTTTATGGATAGTTTACAAACAAATAATCTTATGGATAATATCAATCCCTATATTACCGCTCCTGAAATCAATGCATGTCTCAGTCGTCAAAGTTATGAAGAGGCAAATCACTCTAAATCGTATGCTGTAATGGTTGAATCAATTAGTGATAATACAGATCAGATTTATGATATGTGGAAAACAGATACAAAACTTCGAGAAAAAAACAACTTTATCGCTGGTGTATATAAAGATCTTAGTGGTGATATCAGCGATGAAAAGATTGTATTAGCGATGTTTGCAAATCAAATTCTTGAAGGGATATATTTTTATGCAGGTTTTGCTGCTATGTATGCACTTGGAAAATCTGGAAAAATGTTAGGTTCTGGTCAAATGATACGATTTATCCAAAGAGATGAGGTGACTCATCTTTTGATGTTTCAAAATCTAATCAATAGTACGAAAAAAGAAAGACCTGAACTTTTCACGCAAGAATTGGAAAATACAGTAAAAGAGATGTTTAGAAAAGCAGTTGATCTTGAAGCTTCGTGGGGTGCATATATCACTCAAGGGCAAATTCTAGGATTTACCGATAAAATCATTAGGCAATATATTGAATATCTTGCTGACCAAAGACTAGAAGCTGTTGGATACAAACCAATGTACAATGTAAAACATCCAATTCCATGGGTTGATGGGTATGCTTCATTTAATGACCAAAGAACAAACTTTTTTGAGGGAAATGTTGTTAATTATTCAAAAGGTTCTCTTGATTTTGATGATTTTTAATAGATGAATTTAATTTCATTACAATTAAAAACGACTAATAATTTTGAAGAGAATCTTCAAAATTTGGTTTTATATATTCAAAATATTCCATTAAATAGCCTAATTGTAGCCCCTGAACTTTGTTTAACTGGATATTCATATGAAAATATGCAAAGAGCTTTAGATATCACAAATCAAGCTATCCCAATTCTTCAAAAGTTATCATTTGAAAAGATTATTTGTTTAACAATGATTACACAAGAAAATAATTCTTTTTTAAATACTTTATTTCTTTTTCATAAAGGGGATATAATTCACACTCAAGCGAAATATAAACTCTTCTCTTTGGGTAATGAAGAGCAATATTTTGCAAGTGGAAATTATGAAAATATTAAAATAATTGAAATTGATGGATTAAAAATTGCTTCCTTAATTTGTTTTGAGCTTCGATTTGTAGAACTTTGGAAAAAACTTCAAGGTGCTGATATTATTTTAATTCCTGCGATGTGGGGGAAAAATAGAAAAGAACACTTTGAAACTTTGACAAAAGCTCTTGCTATTACAAATCAATGTTATGTTATAGCAAGCGATAGTGCAAATGAAGATATGGCAAAAGGTAGTGGAATTATCACACCATTTGGGGAAGAATTTAGAGATGATAAAAGTGAATTGATCACACAAAAGTTTGATAAAACTCTTATTACAAAAATGCGACGATACTTAAATATAGGGATAAAATAATGGATGCTGAAGCAATAAAAAATAAAAATAATTCACTTCATGGAATAACTTTGGAAAAAATAATTACAACTTTATACGAAGTTTATGGTTGGGAGAAGTTAGCTTTAAAACTAAATGTAAATTGTTTTAAAGAAAATCAAAGTATAAAATCATGTTTGACTTTTTTTAGAAAAACACCATGGGCTAGAGAAAAGTTAGAAAAGATCTATATAAGAGATATTATTAAATAGATTTAAGTTTAAAGATAAATTATTCGTCCAAATGGAATTTCTTGATTTCCATTACGACTTAATACCCATACTACATCGTAGTCAGGTTCAAATTCTCCAAAAGTACCAAACCCATCAGTAAAATAAAGTATCAGTTTTGGATGGTTTAGATTTTCTGCTATATATTCAAATGTAGTATCAAATCTAGTTCCACCTCCACCTTTTATGTTGTATTCTATTTCATCACCAGGATAAAGCACATAATGTTCTTGTACTTTAGCATCAGAAATGAGAAGATCAATTTCAAAATTTTCAAAGCTATTCATAATTGACTCAACTTCAGATAAAAATATAGCCAGAAGAGCTTCATCGATCGATCCAGAGGAATCAACAGCAACCACAAGTCTCATAATCTCTCCACTTAAACTAGGAAGTGCGATTCCTTGAGAGAGATATCTTTTGTTTGGTGGAGATAAACGATAATCAAATTTAAAATTATTTTCTATAATTGTAAAAAGTTCATCTCTCCAACTTATTTGATGTTCAAAAATTTCTGGCACTATGATCTCAATTCCCAAAGGGAGATCACCTTGTTGTTTAATTTTTTCTATCATTTGGTCATGAATCATATCGATTGGATTTTCATCTGGCAAATCAACTTTATCCATCTTTTCATGTTTAATATGGTTTGTATTTTTAGGGGTATGTTTATCAGCGTCAGCATCCAATTCTAAAAAATTATAAATAGCTTCTGCACTCATTCCATCATAAATATCATCATAATTCATTCCACTTGGCATTGAAAGGCCGTTATTGACTAGCAAAGAGTTTATAGCATAATCTTGGGCCAAAGCCCACATCCAATCAAGTCGTCCCTCTTTTCTTTTATGATAGCCTAGTGCTTGATGCATCGCAGAATTTGTAAGTAAAAAAGCCAGTTCCTCATCATCGATATATCCTAAATAATCATCATTGTATTCAAAATGTGTAGGGGTCGAAAGGGAGATTTGGATATTTTCATTTAGCTTTGGTACTTGCATAGCGGCAATTGTTCCAAAATATGGCTGTTCCAATAGTAGCTTTGCTTTAACTTGAGCGATTCTTCTTTCACATTGTTTTATTTTAGAGTTATTGTTTAAAATCATATACTTATCAAATATCTATGAGCATCTACCCAATCTTTCCAGTAAGGTGAAAGTTCAAGATTGATTCCTCCTCTTTGCATATCTTGGATCAACATCATTGAAAATTCATCATTGAGACTTAGTGTAAATTTCAATATATTTGTAAGTTTTTCTATATTAAAATCTTTTTTAAGGGCATAAACTATCCCTACACACATCCCAAAAAGAGCTGAATTTTTTGAAGGGATTACTACTTCATTACCATTTAAAATATCATCAATATTTGGTATTTCATTCATCACTTTTGAATAATTGAGAAATTCAATTGCACTCTCTTTTCCAATGGCTCCACTAATAACATTTTCAAGTAAATTAAAAGGAATATTAGATTTTAAGATTTTATCTACATATTCCCAACTTCTAGGTGTTGCAAATGCTTTTTGATTTGATTTTGGATCAAATAAAAATAGGTTTTCACTTTTATAAGAAAGATATGAAACTATTTTTTTATCTATATCATTTTTTATAGCCCACTCTTTCCAAGCTTCAAAATCTACATCAAAATTAAGATGAATAAAACGATTTGCAAGTGGTGTTGGCATACGATATGTTACACCTCTATCGGATTCAAAATTTCCAGCTGCGATAATTGCAAAATTTATAGGAAGTGAGTATTCTCCTATTTTTCTATCTAAGATAAGTTGATAAGCTGCTGCTTGAATGGTTGGCGGTGCTGAATTAATCTCATCCAAAAAAAGTATCCCTTTTGATAAACTATCACTTTTTGGTAAAAATTCTGGCTTTGCCCACACTGCTGTTTTTTCCTCTTTGTCAAAAAATGGTATCCCTCTTAAATCAGTAGGGTCTAAAAGTGAAAGCCTAAGATCTACAAACTCCATCTTATTTTCATTCGCAATTTGTGCTACAATTGAAGATTTACCAACTCCAGGACTTCCCCAAAGAAATGTTGGAATTTTGGATTTGATTAACCCTTCTAGTACTGTTTTTAACTCTTTTGCGTTCATTTTAACCCCTATAAATGTTCATAAGTATTTCGTTTAAACTTTGAACTATACTCATCTCCGATACCAAGAGCATTTCTTGAATATTCTTTGTATGTTTCATTTTTGGCAATAGCTATGGTGTATCGATTGTCAAGTTGTAATTGCATTAAAATATCAATAGGGGTATTGCTATTAGAAGCTAATCCTTGATTGATAAAAATATTATTTTTTTCATATAAAGATTTTAACATCTCTTTTGATACACGCGAATTATTACTAAGTAATATATTTACATCAGCATCATCTAGTTTAAATAATTTTTGAAAATGATTATATGAAAGTTTTTGATTATTTGCTAAAGCAAGATTGTAAGATTTGTTGTTTTTATCTAAATAAATATCAATATATTTACTACCAAGAGGAGTAGTTTTCAGAAGGTTACCAATGATATCGTCATCATCTAATTCAAATAATTTATCTATGTATTGTGATGTTAGTGTAGTATTTTTGGATAATTCAATTAATTCAATTTTGCTTAGATCACTTTTGAAGAAATAGTCTAATATTTGATCATTGAGCAAGGCAGATGAAATGATAATATTTTTATACTCACTATGAAAAAGAGTCTTATATTCCTCTTTTGGAAGATTATTTGCCATAATCAAAGATGATATTACCTCTTTATTTCCAATTCTTAAAAGCTCTTTCTTGACAAATTCGCCTAAATTCGGATTGGATGCTAAAAATTTTAATTGATTTGTTATGCCATTTTTAAGTATTTGCATAATAAGAGGTTTGGAAATATTTGGATTGAGTGATACAACCTCATGTGTTGAAAGAGGTTGATTTTGTAAGGCATTTTTACCATTTATTTTATATTCTGGCATTAAATAAAGTGTTTCTAAAAGTTTACTGTTAGTAGTTTCAAGAGCTGTATAATAAATAGCAGTTGGAGAATGTTTTATATTGTGATTCATTTTTTGTAAGGTACAAAATCGTCCAGCAATAGCCGTTGATACATCACGATTTTCGTCATTATCGTAGATTCCTTCATTGTTCCAATCATAAAATCTCAAAAGTGTTAAAAATAGGTCATCACTAAAATAACTATTGTTTATAAGTTTTTTTAATCTTTTTTGATCTTTTGAAATTTTTATTGCCATTAGTACAGAATTAATATCAATAAGTGCACTAAATTCCATTTCCAACTGATCTAAAGATATTATAGGGATATGCTCAAGAGATTTTAAATAAATTTTATCTTCAAGATAAGGTAATGATGCATCTATAATAATATCTGCAACATCAATATCGCATGTAATACTGGCTTCATTTTGAGTAAGGTATGTAACTATTTCATCTTTATCAAGTTGATTTCCACGCCCTTCAAAAAATATTTTTTTATTTTTGTATTTTTCCATGAGGAATAGTATGTAAATGGAACTAAAAATGATATTAAGAAATTATCTAAATCAATATGTTATAATCTATTTATAAATTAAAAGATTTGAAGGATGGAAATATTGAAATCACTAGAGAGGATTCTTAATAAGGCAAAATCGTGGGAAGATGATAGAAAACCAGATTATTATTTACTTTATTTTGCATCAATTTTGATGATGATTGGAATGGTTTTTTCTTATTCATTATCAATTTTTACAGTTGATTATTATGACTATAATCAGTTTCATTTCTTTATCAGACAAACATTAGTTGTTTTTATTTCATTATTTATTATGTGGAGTTTTGCTCATATTAAACCAAGTGTTATATTTGATGAATGGAAATTAGGATGGCGAATATTTGGTATATCAGTATTTTTAATGATAATTATGAATTTCTTACCAGCATTTTTGGTGACAGAATCAGGAGGAGCTACAAGATGGATAAGGCTACCTGGTATCTCTATTGCTCCTGTTGAGTTTGTTAAGTTAGGTTTTATTTATTATTTAAGTTGGTCATTTCATAGAAGATTTACTGACCTTAAAAAAATATCTCTTACGAAAGAGGCTAAATTAATAATACCGTACTATATTATTCTTGGAGTTTTAGCTGTATTTATCGCAATATTACAAAAAGATTTAGGAAATACAGTATTAATGGCGATTATTATGCTTTTTATGATGTATTATGCAAATAGAAGTTTAAAAATACTCTCTTTAATTATTATATTATCTCTTTCTGCTTTTGGAGCACTGATTGCTATGGCACCTCATAGAGTAGGGAGGATAAAAAGTTGGTGGAGTAGTGTTCAAGATAGTTATCTTAGCCCATTTCCAACTTGGGTGCAAGATGCTCTTAGGGTTACAGAATTTGACGAACCTGGACAAGTTTCAAACTCTTTAAATGCTATCTATAATGGTGGTTATTTTGGGCAAGGATTAGCTAAAGGGAGTTTAAAACTTGGATTTTTACCAGAAGTCCATACTGATTTTGTATTAGCTGGATTGATGGAAGAGATCGGATTTTTTGGATTACTTGTAGTTATGGCATTATTGATTGTTGTAATCATAAGAATATTTAGAATAAGCAGAAGAGTTCCCAATCAAATATATCATTTGTTTACACTTGGCGTTGCTTTAATGATAAGCATATCATTTGTTATAAACTCTTTTGGAATAACAGGAATGATACCAATTAAAGGGATAGCCGTTCCGTTTTTAAGCTATGGTGGAAGTTCCATTTTAGGTTTAGGATTAGCTATTGGAATGGTGCTATCCATTAGCAAAGAGATAGACGATAGAAAAGAGAAAATCTCTTAAAATAAAAATTTAGGAAAATTAACTTTAATGGAAAAATTTTATTTAATAATTACAATCAGTTCGATCATTATGTTTTCACCTATGATATCAAATCTTATCAAAGCACCCGTTGTTGTTGTTGAAATATTTCTTGGTATGATGGCTGGATATTTTGGTTTGATTTATGGTGATGAAATGGTTAAAGTTATTTCAAAATTTGGCTTTTTATATCTTATGTTTTTGGCTGGATTAGAGATAAATTTCAAACTTGTGGGAATTATTAGAAAAGATTTATCATTTAACGTTGCCCTTTATTTTGCTTTTTTGTATTCATTAGCAGCAATTATTTGTTTTGCTTTTGATTTGAGCGTGGTTTATCTTGTGGCACTTCCTATATTCTCTTTAGGGATGCTTGTGATGCTTATCAAAGAATATGGTAAAGAAGAAACTTGGCTTAACCTTGCCCTTTCTATAGGTGTTGTTGGTGAGGTTGTAAGTATTTTAGCCTTGACTATTTTTAGTGGTTGGCTTGAGTTTGGATTTAATTTTGATTTTTTTAGCTCTATTGTAACCCTTGGAGTTGTGATTTTTGCAATTATTTTAATTTTAAATTTTTTCAAAATCATTTTTTGGTGGTATCCTGAACTAAGAACATATATTATCCCAGATCCAGATGCAGATAGGTTTGATCAAGATATTCGTTTTGCATTTGCACTTTTTTTTATCCTTATCGCTTTGATGTTTTACCTAAAAATTGATGTTGTTCTTGGAGCATTTACGGCAGGATTATTTTTAAAAATATTTTTTCACGCAAAAGAGGAATTATTTGATAAATTATCTTCTATTGGATTTGGCTTTTTTGTACCAATATTTTTTATCTACACAGGTTCAACTGTAAGGCTAGATATGGTAACTTCAGATATTTTATATCACGCTCTTTATATTATTTTAGCGATTATTTCGATTCGATTTATTAGTTCATTCGTAGCATTTTACAATTATTTGAAATGGAAACAAACAATTCTTTTTGCCCTTAGTGACTCTATGCCATTGACATTTTTAGTTGCTATTTCTATGCTTGGATATTCATATGGAATTATCACAGAAAGTGAGTATTTTTCTTTTATTTTAGCAAGTATGATTGATGGACTTTTTTTAATGGTAGTGATACGAAAATTATACGGTTGGTTTGGATTTGAAAAAAATAAAATAACAGATACTCATAATGAATAAAAAACTCAACCATATCAAAAACGTTCTCCATGGATTTTTTCTTTCTATTGGTACAACAATAGCCGAACCACATACTATTTTACCGCTTATTGTAACCCATTTTGGGGGTGGGGCAATCCTTGTAGGATTGTATTCTGCGCTTTTAAAGGGGGGAGTTGTTCTGATTCAGCTCTATGCTGCTTTTCATGCTCAAAGTTACCCTTATATGCTCAAATATTTAAGAAGAGTTTTTTTAGTGCGATTTTTTGCTTGGTTTTTTATAGGGCTTGTTATTATTTTCTTTGGAGATGAATACAAAGAGATAACACTTTTTTGTATAGGATTTGGGCTTTTTATATTTTCTTTTTCTGCTGGATTTGGAATGATATATTTCAAAGAGATAACAGCAAAAATCTTTACACACAAATTTCGTGGTAAAACGATGGCAGTAAGACAGTTTTTTTCTGCTTTTGGTGCAATTCTAAGTGGAGCAGGTGCTGGGTATATTTTGGAGAATTTTGAAGCTCCATTTAGCTATGGACTTCTTTTTGTCATCAGTACTTTTATAATGGGATGTGGATATTTGGCTTTTGGACTTGTAGAAGAGCCTGTAAAAGAGATCATAAATAAAAAAGAGAATTCTTTTAAATTATTTTTGAAAAATGCTTTTGGAGTTCTTAAATGTGATAAACTTTTTCAGGTACAAATATTCACTTTTTTCTTTGCCTATAGTTATCTTTTTTCTTTACCTTTTATTATCATTGATGCAAAAAATTCTATCACTCTTGATGGTGCTGCAATAGGATGGATTATCACAGCTCAAATGGTTGGAGCGATGTTTAGTAATATTATTTGGGCTAAACTTAGCTCCCTAGGCCTTTATAAACGAATCTCAAATATCACTATAATGATGTTTATTATAGCTATTTCTTTGGCATTTATTGGCGGAAGTTTACTTATTTATATGGCAATATTTTTTATTATTGGAGCCGCTATGGATGGAAATAGAATCGCTTCTGAAAATCTTATTTTATACATTGCACCAGAAGAAAAAAGACCTATTTATATCGCTTTGCAAAACAATATTGTTTCGTTGGGAATATTTTTTTCTATTTTAGGAGGAGTTATTTTATCTCTTTCAAGCTATACAATTTTATATATTTTTACTCTTTGTTTGTTATTTGTTTCTTTTGTGGCATCTTTTCAGCTCAAAGATTAAAGAATGTTTGTTAGACTTATATGCTAAATCTTTTATAGAATTTTTGGTTAAAATTATTAAAAATATATGGAGAAAAAAATGGAAATAATAACTGTAGTTTGCCCACATTGTTTTAAATCAAATAGAGTTCCAAAGCAAGCAAATTATATAAAAGCAAATTGTGGACAGTGTCAAAAAAGTTTGTTAGCTACAACTCCAGTTGAACTTACGAAAAGTAACTTTGGCACTTTTTTAAATAATAATGATATCCCGATTGTAGTTGATTTTTGGGCTACTTGGTGTGGTCCATGCCGAGCATTTGCCCCTACATTTAAAAGTGTAGCAACAGAATACCCTTTGAAAATACGATTTGCTAAAGTAGATGTGGATGCGGAAGGTGTGGTTGCTCAAAAGTTTAATATCCAAAGTATTCCAACTTTGATACTTTTTAAAAATGGGAAAGAGGTCAGAAGGATTGCCGGAGCTTTAGATGCTAATAAATTAAAAAAGTTTATTAGCTAGTAGGCTATTTTTTAGTGACAAGATCTTTTTGTTTTTGTTTTCTTCCGATGTCTTTTTCAACAAAAATAGGTTCTAATTTCCAAGGATCAAGTTCTGTGTAGTACATCAAAGTGGAGTAGGTTGAAGGGGTTGGTGTGAATATTTGGACCTGCTCTGGGTTAAGTTTTAAATCTTGATTTGCAAAATCTTTGAGATCTTTCATATCTTTTTCTGTACTTCCAGGATGGGCTGCTATCATATAATAAGTTAAAAATTGTTTTTTTCCAGTTTGTTTATTGAGTGTTTCAAACTTTGTTTTAAATTCTTTAAGTACTTCTTTACTAGGTTTTCCCATCATCTTCAGTACTTTAGTTTCACTATGTTCTGGAGCTATCTTCATTTGCCCACTTACATGATGGATCACTATCTCTTTTAGGTATTCATCACCATAAAATTTATCTTCATTAATAAGATCATATCGTATGCCACTATTAACAAAAACTTTTTTTACCGTTGGAATCTTCCGTATATTTTGAAGCAATGTAATATTTCTCTTATGATTTGGTTTTAGGGTAGGGCAAATTTTGTATTCATTATGCTTTGGATTTTTATTGTTTGGATTAAACATTTTAAATCCTGTACATCTTTTTTCTTCACATACTCCTTCGCCAAGTTTTTTATCACATTCATAGCCATACATATTAGCAGTCGCACCACCAACATCACTGATAATCCCTTTCCATTTTGGATTTTTTGTAAAATCTTGTACTTCATTTAAAATTGATGCTTCACTTCTGCTTCTGATAGTTCGTCCTTGATGGACTGAAATTGCACAAAAATTACACTCTCCATAACACCCATGATGAGTAGTAATAGAAAATCGTATCGTATCCATCGCTTTTACTTTTCCATCTTTAAGATAGTATGGATGTACTTCCCTTTCATATGGTAGATCATAGACATTATCTATCTCTTTTTCGTCCATATAAAATTGTGGAGGATTTTGGATGAGGTATCTTCCATTGTGCTCTTGATAGAGTCCTTGTGAACTTAGTGGATCATTATTATTATAAAAAAGATGGAACATCTCAATAAATTTGTATTTGTCCTCTTGACACTCTTTAAAATTTGGAAGTTTGATATATCCTTCTTTTGATTCTTTTGCTATGTAACATACACCTCGTACATCATAGGCATTACCTTTCATTTTCAAGGAATTGGCTAGTTCTAAAACAGATTTTTCTCCCATTCCATAGATGATATAATCAGCTTTTGCATCGAAAAGTTGTGAGCCTCGAACTTTATTTGTCCAAAAATCATAGTGAGCAACCCTTCGTAAACTTGCTTCTATTCCACCAAGAACAATTGGAACTGTATTTTTAAAATATTGTCTTATAAGATTTGAGTAGATAAGATTAGCACGATCTGGTCTTTTTGTATTTTGTTCCCCAGGCGTAAAGTCATCAGAATTTCTAAACTTTTTTAAAGCAGTATAGTTTGCGACCATAGAGTCCACAAGTCCGCTACTTACTCCCCAAAAAAGTGTAGGCTCTCCAAGTCTTGTGATATCAATATCACTTTTATAATCAGGTTGAGCAATAATGCCAACTTTATACCCATTTTGGAGTAAAAGTTTCCCAATTATTGCCATTCCACTATAGGGACTGTCGATGTAGGTATCACCACTTACCAAAATAATATCAAGTTGTTTCCAACCTAATTTTTGAAGTTCCTCTTGCGTAGTTGGTATAAACATTTCATCTCTACCATTTTTTCTGGTAAATATTATTTTTATTAATCAAGATAATATCTTTAATATTAGTGATGAAGTGTATCATTCTAAGTATCTTTTTATTGCTCAGTTTTTCTGATTCTTATGCTTAACTCTTTTAGCTGTTCTGGATCAACTTCACTCGGTGCTTGTGTGAGTAAACATTGAGCTTTTTGAGTTTTAGGGAATGCAATAACATCTCGAATAGAGTCCGTTCTCGCAAGTAACATAATAAGCCTATCAAAACCAAGTGCAAATCCACCGTGCGGAGGTGCTCCAAATTCGAGTGCATCAAGTAAGAAACCAAATTTTTCTCTAGCTTCTTCATCACTGATCCCCATAAGTTTAAATACTTTCGCTTGAATATCTTGTTTATGAATTCTAATACTTCCACCACCAAGCTCAGTTCCATTTAAAACGATATCGTAAGCGATAGAATCAATAGTTTCAAGATCACTTGTATCACTTAAATCTTTTGGCATTGTAAATGGATGGTGAAGTGCTTTTGTTCTCCCATTTTCCACTTCAAACATAGGAAAATCAACAACCCATAAAAATTCAAAAGTATCTTTTGGAATGATATCCATCTCTTTTGCCAAGAATAATCTAAACCTACCCATATAATCCCAAACTGTTTTTTTATCTCCAGCTCCAAAGAAAACAACATCACCCTCTACTAAATTTGTTCTTTTTACAATCTCTTCAAGATCGCTTTCGCTAAAGAATTTAGTAAGTGGCCCTTTTAATCCATCCTCTTTCATTTGAAAATATCCAAGACCATGTGCACCAAATTTTCGTACATAATCTTCAAAACCTTTCATTTGTCTTTTTGAGAAAATATTATCTCCATTTGGACATCTTAGTGCTTTAATTCTGTTTGCTTTTGGATTTTTTGCTATATTTGCAAAGATTTCATTTGTAGAGTTAGCAAAGATATCAATCACATCAACCATCGCCATATCAAATCTCATATCTGGTTTATCACTTCCGTAGATCTCCATCGCATCATTAAATGTCATACGGTTAAATTTTTTTGGTATTGTGTGACCAGCTGCTTCGAAAATATTATAAATAAGGGTTTCAGCTACTTGAATAACATCTTCTTGATTACAAAAAGACATCTCAACATCTATTTGAGTAAATTCAGGTTGTCTGTCAGCTCGTAAATCTTCATCTCTAAAACACTTTGCAATTTGGTAGTATCTATCAAATCCACTTACCATTAGAAGTTGTTTGAAAAGTTGTGGTGATTGCGGAAGAGCATAAAATTCACCACCGTGAACTCTTGAAGGAACTAGATAATCTCTTGCACCTTCAGGTGTAGATTTTGTTAAGATTGGTGTTTCAACATCTAAAAATCCTAAACTATCAAGGGTATTTCTTGCAGCGATTCCCACTGTACTTCTTAATTTAAAAATATTATATGATCTCTCGGTTCTTAGTTCTAAAAATCTATTTTTAAGTCTAATCTCCTCATTTACCCTCTCATCACCAAGATCAAATGGCATAGGCTTACTTCTATTTTCTATGATAAGATTATCTAAAACAATTTCAATTTTTCCAGTTTTTAATCTTGGATTTTCTAATCCTTCCCCTCTTGCTCTAATCTTTCCTGTTGCTATTAAAACAAATTCATCTCTTACTTTATCAGCTATTTCCCAAGCTGCTTTATTATCGGTTGGATCACAAACTAGTTGAACAATTCCACTTTTGTCTCTTAAATCTATAAATATCAATCCACCGTGGTCTCGTCTACTATTGACCCATCCAGCAATAGTGACTACTTCACCAATATTATTTTCTGTTACATCTGTACAATAATGTGTTCTCAACGTTAACCTCTCTTAAGTTATAAAAATTTCGCGATTATAACTAATTGTATATAAAATACTCGTATTGGACTATTGTATCCAACCTTTCTTTTTGAAGATATACAAAGGAAGTACTGAAGATATAAGCATTAATACAATAGCAAGAACATATCCATAATCTAAGTGAAGTTCTGGCATAAAATCAAAGTTCATCCCATAGACACTAGCAATAAGTGTTGGCGGAAGAAAAATAACATTTACAATTGTAAACATTTTAATAACTTTATTTTGTTCAATACTTAAAACACCAAGGAAGATATTTTGAAGATAATCAAGCCTTTCAAAGTTAAATTCCGTATAATCAACAAGAGATTTAATATCTTTTAACATAATTTGAATATCACTTTTTAGCTTATCACAAAGTTTTGTTGATTTTAAAAATGCTGTTAAAATTCTTTGTTTATCTGTAAGATTTTCTCTGATTTTCATATTAAGATCTTCAAAAGCAGAGATTTTTTCTAGAATTTCTTCATCATCATTTTTATAGTCCGTAAAGACATATTTTCGTAAACTGGTGATGTCTCTTGAGAGTTTTTCAATGATATCTGCATCAGCATCTATTCTAATATCTAAAATATGACAAAAAATTTCAAATCCATTTTTATAATCTTTAGGTGAAGCTTTGAACTTTTTGTTCATCTCATCAAATGTCTTTAGATTTATATATCTAATAGAAATAAGAAGATTATCATGAAGTATAAATGATACAGTTTCATTTTTTGGTGCTAACTCATTTGATACAAGAAAATAGCTATTTATTTCTATTTTATTGCTTTCTTCCCAATATCTTGAACTTATCTCAATCTCTTCACTCTCTTGTTTTGTGGGAAAAATAATATCAAAATTTTTTTCTATAAAATTTTTTTCTTTAATAGAAGGTTGTAGCATATCTACCCAGATAACATTTTTTTTCATCTCATCGGTGACAATATCAAGTGATTCCTCAATTTCAATAATTTTTAGTCTATTGCTATTGTTTAATATATAAAAAATAATCATCCTCTATCCTCATCAATATTTTATTGAATGATACAAAAAAATTACTTTTCTAGTGATAAAAGACAGTTACAATAAAAGTAAATGAAAATAATCTAAAATTAAGTATCTTTTCACTACAATCGCAAACTTATTTAGAAAAAAAGGAAAAGATGTCATGTCAACAAAAAGAACATATCAACCACATAATACTCCTAGAAAAAGAACTCACGGTTTTAGAGCTAGAATGGCTACAAAAAACGGACGAAGAGTTTTAAGAGCTAGAAGAGCAAAAGGTAGAAAGAGATTAGCTGTTTAAGTAAACAATATCGGGTTAAAACAACAAAAGAATTTAACCAAATCTATAAAAGCAATATAAAGTGGCATACACACACTTTTGTTGCTTTTTTTAAATCCTCACAATCTACAAAAATTGGTTTTGTAGCCTCCAAAAAAGTTGGTAATGCTGTTGCAAGAAATAGAGCCAAAAGGCTTTTGCGATCACTTATGCTTAAAAATGAATCACAATTACCTAGCGGTGAATACGCATTTATTGCAAAAGAAGAGATTTTAAAACGAGAATATCCTATTTTAGAAAAAGACTTTAAATATGCCATGAAAAAAATGGGAATTTATTAAGGCGATTGTTGAATAAATTTTTTATATATATAATTGGTTTATATCAAAAATACATATCTATTATCTCTCATGGTAGTTGTCGATATTATCCAACTTGTTCTGAATATGCAAAAACTCAATTTATTTACAATAATTTTTTTAAAGCTTTTTTTTACACGATTGTTCGAATTTTAAGTTGTAATAAGTTTTTTAGAGGCGGGTTTGATTACCCAATTGTAAGATACAATTTGAATAATGTAAGTTTTAAAAAGATTAAGATAAAATGCTGGCTTATTCCTGTTGGCGAAGGAAAATTTTATATAGTCAAAAATTGGGATAGAAATAGGAAATAAATAAAATAATTAGGATGACAGACATATGGGAATGACGAACAATACTCTTAACAAACAAAATACTCAAAAGAAAATTTTAATAGCAACGATTATTTCATTTGCTTTTTTTATTGGATACGATTTTTTATATTTACAACCACAACAACAATTGGTTGAGCAACAGAAAAAAGAGGAAGCTACTAAAAATATTCAAAGTAGCGCAATAACAAATTCAACATCAAATATGGTTGAGACTTCTTTAATAAATAACGATGCGAATCAGGCTCCAATTGTTTCAAATCAAATAGCAGATGGAAATGAGATAATTTCAACTATTAAAACAAAAAATACAAAAATTGAGATAGATAGTTTAGGAAGAATTGCACAAATTACCCTTACAACAAGTAGATATCAAGATGAAGAACATCAAGCAATTAAGCTTTTTGCTCCAACACAACTTAAACCTTTAGAAGTTAGATTTATGGATGTTACTGTAAATAATGATGCATTTAAAATAAAAGTTGAGGCAAGTAGTAAGGAGCTTGATGCTACAAATGCTCCTGTAAAATTATTACTTACTCAAAAACTTCCAACAACTATATTAACTAAAAATCTTACAATTTATCCAGATGGAAATTATGATTTAGATATAGCAACTAATAATAAACAAAATTATTTCATTACGCCAGGATTTAGACCAGATGTACTTACTGATGTTTATGCTGATCATGGGGCATTATTAATTAAAAATGATGGAACATTAAATGTTGTAGAAGATGAAGGTTTGGAAAAAAATGAAGATTTTGTAGGAATACAAGCCGTTTCCGCATTTGATAGATATTATGCAACTGTTTTATATAACTTTAATAAAAATCTTCAAGTAACCCTTATGAATGATAAAGATTCATCACCTCAAGCTTTTATTCATGTTATGCAAAATCTTCAATTACACGGATATGCAGGTCCAAAAGAGTACAAAATATTGGATGCTCTTGATCATAAATTAACAGATATTATAGAATATGGTTGGTTTACATTTATCGCAAAACCTATGTTTTTAATGCTTGATTATATTCATGAGTATATAGGAAACTGGGGATGGACTATCGTAATTTTAACGATTTTGGTTAAATTAATTTTACTTCCACTTTCTCATAAGGGAATGGTAAGTATGAATAGACTTAAAGAATTGGCTCCTAAAATAAAAGCTATTCAGGAAAAATATAGTGACGATAAACAAAAAGCTTCAATGCATATGATGGAGCTTTATAAAAAAGAGGGTGCAAATCCAATGGGAGGATGTTTACCAATCATTCTTCAGATTCCAGTTTTCTTTGCAATATACAGGGTATTAATCAATGCAATTGAACTTAAAGGAAGTGGTTGGATGTTATGGATAGAAGATTTATCTGTGATGGATCCTTATTTTGTATTGCCAATTTTAATGGGTGCTACAATGTATATCCAACAAAAAATTACTCCAATGCAAGTACAAGATGAGATGCAACAAAAAATATTCCAATGGTTGCCTGTTGTATTTACAGTATTTTTCTTATGGTTCCCGGCTGGACTTACACTTTATTGGTTTATTAATAATCTTGTAACTGTTTCACAACAATATTATGTAAATAAATTGTTTCAAAAAGAAAAAGCAAGAAGACATGAAGAACACCTAATATCAAAGCATCATACAAAAGAGATCTAGATGAAAGATTTAGCTGAAGATTATATAGCTTTTGAGGGTTCTACTCTTGAAGAAGCTTATAAAAAGGCTTCTTTAGAGTTTGAATGCTCGATTATTAATTTAAAAAGTGATGTAATACAAACACCAAGTAGTGGATTTTTTGGATTTTTTAAAAGAAGTGCTATTATAAAAGTTTATAAATCTGAAAGACAGAGTGATTTCCCTAATGAAGATGTAGAAACAAAATATTTTCAAGATGACGAAATAAATATTCAAGATTTTATTTCAAAAATTGAAAAAGCTTATGCTTCTACAGAAATGGTGCAACCACATTTGTCCTCGAAAAATAAATTATTTACCCCAGAAAATAAAATTTTTGATTCTTTTTACGAAAAAGAAGTGGAAGATTTTAAAGAAACAAAAATACTTCAAAATGATAAAATTCTCAATGAGATAAAAGAGAAAATTGATCATTTGTTTAGCCATCTTTTGTATGATATGAAACCAGTTAGTGTTTCATACTATGATGACAATACATTGCTGATAAATTTTAATGGCGAAGATAGTGCATTGCTTATTGGAAAAGAAGGATATAGGTACAAATCTTTATCATATATTCTCTTTAATTGGATTCATGAAAAATATAATTTGATGATACGACTTGAGATAGCTGAATTTCTAATTACCCAAGAAGAAAGTATGGAAAAATATCTAAAACCTATTATTGAAACTATTAAAATTGATGGTTTTTGTAGAACAAAAAATCTTGATGGGATATTAATACATATAGCGCTTACAAGATTAAGAAGTGAATTTCCTGAAAAATATATTGCTGTTAAAAGTAATATCAAAGGGGAAAAATATATTTTAGTTAATGAATATAGAAAATAGGAATACTTAAATGAATGATGATGTAATAGTAGCAATTGCTACTGCAAGTGGGCTAGGAGCTATTAGTATCATTCGTCTTAGTGGAAAAGATGCTTTAGACATAGCTTTAAAAATAACTCACAGAGAAATCTTTATCCCAAGATTAGCAACACTCAGTAAAGTTTATAATTTTTTAAATGAATTGATAGACGAATCTTTAATAATCTATTTTCAAAATCCATCCTCTTTTACAGGAGAAGATATTGTTGAATTTCAATGTCATGGTGGAGTGGCACTTACAAATATGATACTTCAAGCAACTTTGGATTTTGGTGCAAGACTAGCGCTTCCAGGAGAATTTTCAAAACGAGCATATCTAAATCACAAAATTGATTTTTCTCAGGCTGAGGCTATAAGTAAACTAATCGAAGCAAAAAGTGAAGATGCAGTAAAATTACTGGCAAAACAACTTAAGGGAGAACTCAAAGAATTTATCGAAGAGATAAGAGAAGATTTACTTTTTATTTTAGCTTATGTTGAGGTAAGTATCGATTATGCTGAAGAGGATTTACCTAAGGATATTTTAGAACAAATACATTTTAAACTTCATAATATTGAGCAAAAACTTTTAACGACTCTAGAATCTAGTAAAAGGAGGGAAGGGATGATTAATGGCTTTAAAGTGGCTATTGTTGGTAAGCCAAATGTTGGTAAATCATCTCTTTTAAATAAATTGCTAAATTTTGATAGAGCAATTGTAAGTAATATTGCCGGGACTACTAGAGATACAATTGAAGAAAATATTAAAGTGGGAACACATATTGTAAAAATAGTCGATACTGCTGGAATTAGAGATGCAAGTGATGAAATTGAAAAAATAGGAATAGCAAAATCAAAACAAGCTATGGATGAAGCGGATATTGTCATAGCTTTATTTGATAATAGCAATTTCTACGATGAAGAAGATAGTAAAATCAATGAACTTTTACAACACTCAACAAAAGAAAAAATCATTGTTTTAAATAAATGTGATTTGGAAAACAGGTTTGTTAGAGAACAATTGGAAAAGATTGATTTGGAACTTACTATTGGAAAATCACTTGAAAGCTCATCGTTAAAAATATTGATGGATAAATTACAACAAGTTCTTGATAATAATAGCTCTCTAAACGATGGGATGACACTTGTCTCTAAGCATCAAATTTTAAGTGTTGAAAATACTTTGAAAAACATTGTTCAATCAAAAGAGATACTTAAAGATGGACAGTTAGAATTTTTTGCTTACTATGTTAAAGAGTCTTTAGAAAATATTTCACAAATTACAAGACCATATGAAAATGATCAAATGCTAGATGTGATGTTTGGAGAATTTTGCTTAGGCAAATGATAACAATCTTAATTAGGAGAAAAATTGATTAATATTAAATTTATGTTTTTATTATCATTTGGTGTAATGGTTATTACTTATTTTATTTTTTTACCATTTCCAAATATAATCAATATTCTTTTAAATGAGTATATTGCTATATTTGTAATGATAGTTTTATTGATCATCTATAGTATTTATAAACAAAAACTAGCAAATAAAGTTTTGTATAAATTTATTGATAATTTGGATCAGATGCCAATGAGGCAAACATTGATTATTTTTATTTTATTTCAATGTTATGATTTTTATACAGAACAAAGTTTTGTTGGAATGATCAGCCTTTGGTTTATGTATTGGATATATGGAATTTGTGCCAATCTTATTATGAATATTATAAATTTACATCAAAACTATAATGCATATAAAAAAGTAGAGATGATTTAAATTTTAAAGGTGATGTGGCATACAAAGGGGTAAAGTAGTTTTTTAGTGATTGTCTTTAAGAGTGTCAAGAACATGAGATCTAAAGAATGAATTTGAATGGTGCGGTCGGCGAGAGTTGAACTCGCACACCCGTAGGGCGCTACCACCTCAAGGT
>DYPS01000228.1 GCA_020719775.1 Desulfosporosinus sp.
ACGGCGTGAAAGTCTTTGAGAGTGCGACTGTGGATACGAGTATTTTGAGTTTTAGAAAGATAGATTGCCACGGCGATAAATCGCCTCGCAATGACAAAAACGCCGTCATTGCGAGGAGCGAAGCGACGAAGCAATCCACCTTAGCCTCTTCAGTCATTGCGAGCGAAGCGAAGCAATCCACTTTTCTCTACTGCGACATTACAGCAAAGTACAAAAAAGATGAAAATCTTGCAACTTTTTGTGAGAAGAATGGTTTTCTTTATGCTCAAAACGACCTTTCTATCGATAGCTTTAGCTTTGCCAATCCTGCTGAACTTAAGATAAAAAAGAAGATAGAAGCCATTGGAACACCGCTAAAAGAGTGGGATATAAAAATATATCGTGGAATTTTGACAGGCTTCAATGAAGCGTTTATTATTTCACAAGAAAAAAGAGATGAGCTGATAGCAAAAGATGCAAAAAGTGTTGAACTTATTAAGCCGATATTGCGAGGTAGAGATATTAAGAGATATGGGTATGAGTTTGCGGATTTGTATCTTATAAACTCACACAATAATCCGCCAGTAAGTATTGAAAATTATCCAGCGATAAAAGAGCATTTAGACCAATTTTATCCACAGCTTGAAAAGAGACTTGATAAGGGAAAAACTCCTTATAATTTAAGGAATTGTGCATATATAGAAGAGTTTGAAAAAGAGAAGATAGTTTATCCTGAATTTAGTTCTGAAAGTTGTTTTACTTGTGATGATACTTTTAAATTTACATCTGATACGGCTTGGATTATTACAAATAGTTCAAAATATTTAGTAGCTTGTTTGAACTCTAAAATTATTTGGTTTTATCTAAAATCCGAAGTAGCAAGTTTGGGAGAAGCTTCCTTTAGAATGAAAAAGATTTATCTTGATTTGCTTCCAATCCCAAAAATATCACAAGAAGCACAACAACCATTTATTGATTTGGTCGATAAGATAATGGAGCTAAAAAAAGTAGATTCCCGTGTCA